>CAYVLM010000059.1:0-4055 GCA_964452225.1 uncultured Steroidobacteraceae bacterium
GACGAGCGGTCGACGGGCGTCATCTTCCCCAAGTACCGCGGCGACCTGCTCGAGGCGGCGGTGATCGCCGAGCGCATGCTGGCCGGCGCCATCGAGGAGACCCGCGTGCCGCGGGCACCGCTCGACGTCCTGGCCCAGCAGATCGTCGCCACCTGCGCCATGGATCGCTGGCGGGTCGACGACCTCCTGGCCATGGTCACCCGGGCCGATCCGTTCCGTGACCTCTCGCGCGAACAGCTCACCGGGGTCCTCGACATGCTGGCGGGTCGCTACCCGTCGGACGAGTTCGCCGAGCTGCGCCCGCGCATCGTCTGGGATCGGACCAGCGACGAGATCGTCTCGCGCAACGACGCGCGGGTCCTCGCCGTCACCTCCGGCGGGACGATCCCCGACCGGGGGCTGTTCGGCGTGTTCCTGCCCGACGACGGCTCCGGCCGGACCGGGCGTCGGGTGGGGGAGCTCGACGAGGAGATGGTCTACGAGAGCAGGGTCGGGGAGACCTTCCTGCTCGGCGCCTCCAGCTGGCGGATCGAGGAGATCCTGCCCGACCGCGTGATCGTCACCCCGGCGCCCGGCGAGCCGGGCAAGATGCCCTTCTGGCGCGGCGACGGCGTCGGGAGGCCGGTCGAGCTGGGCCGCGCCATGGGGGCCTTCCTGCGTGAGCTTGCACCGATGTCGACCGACGACGCCATCGAGCGGCTGCGCCGCGACCACGCGCTCGACGAACGCGCGGCGCGCAACCTGGTCGCCTACCTCGCCGATCAGCGTGACGCGACCGGGCTGGTGCCAAGCGACCGAACGATCCTCATCGAGCGCTTCCGCGACGAGCTTGGCGACTGGCGGGTCTGCCTGCTCTCGCCATTCGGCGGCCGGGTCCACGCCCCGTGGGCGATGGCGATCGAGGCCCGGCTGCGCGAGCGGCATGCCGCCGAAGCCCAGGTCCTGTGGTCGGATGACGGCATCGTGGTGCGCCTTCCGGAGGCGGATCAGGCGCCGCCGGAGACCGAGCTGGTCCTCGAGCCGGATGAGGCGGAGGAGCTGCTGATGAGCACGCTCGGCGGCACAGCCCTCTTCGCCTCGCGCTTCCGGGAGAACGCCGCCCGGGCGCTCCTCCTGCCGCGCCGGCGGCCGGGGCAGCGGACACCCCTCTGGATGCAGCGGCGGCGGTCCGCGGACCTGCTGGCGGTCGCCGGCCAGTACGGCTCCTTCCCGATCATCCTGGAGACGTATCGCGAGTGCCTGCGGGATGTCTTCGACATGCCGGCGCTGCGCGAGGTGCTCGCCGGGATCCGCACCCGGTCGGTGCGGGTGGTGAGCGTCGAGACGGCCCGGCCCTCGCCGTTCGCGGCGTCGCTCCTCTTCGACTACATCGGCTCATACATGTACGAGGGGGACGCCCCGCTCGCCGAACGGCGCGCCCAGGCGCTGGCGCTTGACCGCGACCTGCTGGCCGAGCTGCTGGGAGCCGATGAGCTCCGCGAGCTCCTCGATCCGTCAGCGCTCGCCGACACCGAGCTGGAGCTGCAGGCGCTGGCCGGCGGGAGACGTCCGCACACCGTGGACGGCGTCCACGACCTCCTGCGCCGCCTCGGGGACCTGTCCGCGAGCGAGGTCGCGGCGCGAGCGGTCGGCGGGGTGGACCCGGAGGCGGCGCTGGCCGCTCTCGAGGGCGAGCGCCGCGCGGTCCGGGTGCGGGTGGCCGGGGAAGAGCGCTGGCTGGCGATCGAGGACGTCGCCCGCTACCGCGATGCGCTGGGGGTCAGCCCCCCGCCGGGAGTCGCGGATGCGTGGCTCAGCCCCGGCGACGGCGATCCGCTGGAGCCGCTCCTCGTCCGCTGGGGGCGAACGCACGCACCCTTCACGGCCGTCGACCCGGCCCATCGCTGGGGCATTGCACCGTCGCTCGCCGAGGCCAGCCTGGCCCGGCTCGTGGCCGCCGGTCTCCTGGCAGAGGGCACCTTCCGGCCATCCGGGGACGGGCCCGAGCTCGCGGACCCCGAGGTGCTCCGCCTCATCCGCCGCCGGAGCCTCGCCCGGCTGCGCCGGGAGGTGGAGGCCGTCACCCCCGAGGCGCTTGCCCGCTTCCTGCCGGCCTGGCACGGCATCGGCTCGCAGGCCGCGGGGCTCGATCGCCTGCTCGAGGTGGTCGGACAGCTGGAGGGCGTCCCGATTCCGGCCTCGATCCTGGAGCGTGATGTCCTGCGGGCCAGGGTTCGCGACTACTCGCCGCGGCTGCTCGACGAGCTGGGCGCGGCCGGCGAGGTGGTCTGGATCGGTCGCGGCCCGCTCGGCCGCGACGACGGCCGCGTGGCGCTCCATCGCCGCGATCGCGTCGACCTGCTGGCCGTTGCCGGGCCGGCAGCCGAGGGCGATCGCCAACAGGGCGAGGCGCACGAACGGCTGCGCTCCCACCTGGCCAGGCGGGGCGCCTCCTTCTTCCGCGAGCTGCGGACGGCGGTGGGCGACGCGGCCAGGACCGATGACGAGGCGCTGGACGCCCTGTGGGACCTCGTCTGGGCCGGGGAGGTGACCAACGACACCTTCGGGCCGCTGCGGGCGCTCTCCCTGCCGCCCTCCCGGTCCCGAGCTGCGCGGGCGCGGCCGTCACGCCCGGGTCGGCTGCTCTCCATGGGGCCGCCGCGGGCCGCGGGTCGCTGGTCGCTGGTCGCCGATCTGGTCGGCGAAGGGCGCACGCCCACCGAGCGCGGGCACGCGACGGCCGTGGCGCTCCTGGAGCGGCACGGGGTCGTGACGCGCGAGGCAGTGATGGCCGAGGGCCTGCCGGGCGGCTTTGCCGGGGTCTACCCGGTGCTCCGCGCCATGGAGGAGGCGGGTCGTGCGCGCCGTGGCTACTTCGTCTCCGGCCTGGGGGCGGCGCAGTTCGCCCTGCCCGGCGCGGTGGACCGCCTCCGTTCGGAGCGCGACGCGCCGGAGGCTCCCCGCGTGCTGATCCTCGGCGCGGCGGACCCGGCGCAGCCGTATGGTGCCGCGCTTCCCTGGCCCCGGCCGGACGGGGACGAGCGGTACTCCCTTCAGCGGGCCGCGGGCGCGTACCTCGTCACCGTCGACGGCGCCGCCGTGCTGTACGTCGAGCGGGGCGGCCGCTCCGTGGTCACCCTCTCGGCGGCCGGCGACCCGGACGTTGCCCGGCACGCGCTCGGTGCCCTGGAGCGGCTGGTGGTCCCGCACGGTCCCCGCCGCGAGCTGGTGATCGAGCGAATCGACCACGAGCCGGTCGCCGCCTCGCCGCATGCCGCCACCCTGCGCGAGCTGGGCTTCCGGCCGGCCTATCGGGGCTACCTGCTCCGCCGGTCGTAGCCGGCGCCCGGGCATAGAAACGTCCCGAAGGAACCCTGCCTCAGCCCCTTGATGCAATCTCCAGGGCCGCGACCGGACTCCTCCGGGACGCCGCTAACGATAGGGCCGGCACGGTGCCCTGCCAAGGGGAGTTGTCCACGAATTCCGAAGTTCCGCGCGAGGTTATCCACGCGTTGTCCACAGGCACCACGGCCGACCGCTCACGGTGCCCGACTCCGCCGCCGGCCGGGGGATGGATCGCCCATGCTCCGCGCGAAGCCCATCCCGCGCCGGGAATGGGCGATAGAACGCTCAGCGCCGAGCACAAAGCGCGCCCCGGCGCACCGCTCACGCTCACCGGTGACCGATCTATCGAACAGACCACGCGCCGCCGCAGGCTCCGGCGCGAAATGGGCGATCTATCGGCCGGCACCACCCGGCGGGGTGGGAGCAGGGATGAGGCTCAGCCTCCGGTCAGTCGCGAAGAACCACGCGCTCGCGATACGCGGGGAGGTGCACCGCCAGGCCAAGGTCGTCGTGGAGCCGGCCGGCAAAGGCCTCCGCCGCGTCCGGGTCGCCGTGGACGACGAAGACCTGCTTGGGCGCACCGTCGGAGGCAACCGACCCGCCGGCGGCCGCGAACCCGCGGACCCAGTCGTCCAGCTCGTGCTCGTCGGCGTGTGCCGAGAAGCCGGAGATGGATCGCACCCGGCAGCGTATCGGGAACTTCTCTCCGTCGATGTGCGCCTCCTTCGCCC
>CAYVLM010000059.1:4065-8956 GCA_964452225.1 uncultured Steroidobacteraceae bacterium
GGATCGCGTACCCGAGGGTCCCCTGGCCCTGGTAGCCGATGAACAGCAGCGTGCACGCAGGGTCGGGGAGGAAGTCCTTGAGGTGGTGGAGGATGCGCCCGCCGGTGAGCATCCCCGATGAGGCGACGACCATGATCGGGCGCGGGCGCGTGCGGATCGCCTTGGAGGCATCGACCTCGTTGGTGTACGACTCGCCCGGATACTCGAGCGGGGACTCGCCGGAGCGCAGGAGCGCGGCGGTCTCGGCGTCGTACGTCTCGGGATGTCGCTCGTAGACGTCGCTCGCCCGGCTGGCCATGGGCGAGTCGAGGTAGAGGGGGACGTGCGGGATCCGTCCGTCGCGCAGCAGGTGGTCGAGCTCCCAGACGAGCTCCTGGGTGCGGCCGATGGCGAATGACGGGATGAGCAGGACGCCGCGATCGCCGGCGACCTCGCGAACCGCGTCGGCCAGCTCGTCCACTGACTTCTCCATGGGGGCGTGCTCGCGGTTGCCGTAGGTCGACTCGACCAGCAGGAAGTCCGCGTGGGAGAGGGGTGTCGGGTCGCGGAGGATCGGCGTGTCGCGCCGGCCCAGGTCGCCCGAGAAGACCACGGTCGTGGTCGCGTCACCATCGGCCATGCGCAGCTCGATGATGGCCGAGCCAAGGATGTGCCCGGCATCGTGGAAGACGGCGGTCACCCCGGGGAGCACCTCGGTTGGCTGCTCATACGGGATCGGGCTGAAGAGGGTCACCGTGCGGTCCACGTCGGGCATCCGGTAGATGGCCGTGCGGGTCGTGGTGTGCGCCTCCGGGTGCGCCTCCCGGATGGTACGAGGCGTGTCCTCCTCGTCTGCCTCACCATCCCCGGCATCCTCCGCCCCGGTCGCCGCCGCCAGCTCGGGGTGGCGGCGGAGCCAGCGCTGCTCGGCCTCCTCCTGGAGCTTGGCCGAGTCACGCAGCACGATCTCGGCGAGGTCGAGCGTGGCGCCGGTGGCGTGGATGGGCCCCGCGTAGCCGGCCCTGACCAGGGCCGGAATGCGACCGCAGTGGTCCAGGTGGGCGTGGGTCAGCAGGAGCGCTTCGACGGATGCCGCCGGATAGGCGAACGCCATCCGGTTGCGGCTCACCTCCTCGGGCGATCCCTGAAACATGCCGCAATCGACGAGGAGACGCCGGTCGCCGCAGGTCACCAGGTACTGGCTGCCGGTCACCGTGCCCACGGCGCCGAGGAACTGGATGGCGATCCCCATGGCGCGCAGTATGGCGATGCCGCGGCGCCCGTATCATCGGCGCATGCCGTTCCCGGTCGAGCCTCCGATCGAGCCGATGCTGGCCCGGCCGACGCCGGAGATCCCCGAGGGCGCCGGCTGGGTCTACGAGCCCAAGTGGGACGGCTTCCGGGCGATCGTCTTTCGCGACGGTGACGATCTCTTCATCCAGTCACGCGACCTGCGCCCGCTCGGCCGCTACTTCCCCGAGCTGGAGGTTCCGCTGCGGGCGCTCGGCGGCGCGTCGGCGCGCTGGGTCCTCGACGGCGAGGTCGTGATCGCCCGTGGCGGCGAGCTGGACTTCGACCAGCTCCTGCTCCGCATCCACCCGGCCGCCTCGCGGGTCGCCATGCTCGCCGCGGAGGCCCCCGCCAGCTACGTCGCCTTCGACTGCCTGGCCGATGGCGACGCGGACCTGCGGGACGCGCCCTTTGCCGAGCGGCGGCGCCACCTGGCGGCCCTGCTCGCCGATCCGCCGCCATCGGTCCTGCTCACGCCCTCGACGGAGGATCCGGCCGTCGCCCGGCACTGGTTCGAGGTCTTCGAGGGAGCCGGGCTCGACGGCGTGGTCGGGAAGCGGGGCGACCGTCCCTACCTCCCGGGCAAGCGCGAGATGGCGAAGATCAAGCACCTCCGCACCGCGGACTGCGCGGTCGCGGGCTTCCGCTGGCACAAGAACGGCCCCGGCACCCTGGTTGGCTCGCTCCTGCTCGGCCTGTGGACCGCGGACGGCCGACTGCAGCACGTGGGGGTCACCTCCTCGTTCAGCAACGCCAGGCGCGCGGAGCTGGTCGGCTTCCTGGAGCCCTACCGCGCCAGGGCCCTGGACGGCCATCCGTGGCGGGAGTGGCGCGACTGGGAGGAGCGGGCCGCCGCCGAGGGACGACGCCTGCCGGGAGCCACCAGCCGCTGGAACCGCGGCAAGGACCTCTCGTGGGAGCCGCTGCGCGTGGAGCTGGTGGCGGAGGTAGCGTACGACCACCTGCAGGGCGACCGGTTTCGCCATGCGACCACCTTCCGTCGCTGGCGACCGGACCGTTCCCCGGCGGAATGCCGCTACGATCAGCTCGAGGAGACGGCCCCGGCCCTGCTGGCGGACCTCTTCGGCGCATAGGCGGGCGCCGGGCGGCTCCCGGCGATACACTCCGCGCTGCCGCCCAGGCCCACAGTTGAGACCATGTTCCGCCGAGGTGCCCGTTGTCTGCCACTGATCCAAATGCCGCCGTGAACGCGCTCGCCGACCGCTTCTGGGAGCGGGTGCTGGAGCTCGACCCGCTCCAGGCCACGATCCTGGGTGACGACCGCTTTGACGACCGTCTTCCGGACCTCGGGCCAGAGGGGCTGGCAGAGGAGCGGGCTCTCGCCTCGGAGACGCTGTCCGCGCTGCAGGCGATCGACGCGGCGGGCCTCGAGACCGAGCAGGTGATCACCCGGGACATGCTGATGCTCGTGGCGGCCAACGACCTGGAGCTGCTCGAGGCGAAGCAGTACCAGCTGGCCGTCGACCACATCTGGGGCGTCCAGACCCTGCCGGTCACGGTTGCCCAGTACCAGGACGCCACGACCCCGGAGCGCCTGGAGCGGCTGCTCGCGCGGTTCGCCGCCTATCCGGCGCTTGTCGACCAGCAGATCGGACGTCTCCGCGAGGGAGTCGCGGACGGCCGCACCGCGGCCGTGGTCCCGGTACGCCGTGCAATCGGGCAGATCGACCGCATGCTGGCCGTGCCGCCGGACGAGTACCCGGCGGTGCTCATCGCGCGGGTCGCCGATGACGCTGCGCGCGAGCGGGTCCTGGGTGCCGCCACCGACGTTATCTACCCGGCGATCCGTCGTTATCGCGAGTACCTCGCGAACGAATACGAGCCGCACGCGCGGCCGCAGCCCGGCCTCTCCACCACGCCGGACGGGGAGGCGGCCTACCGGCTGGCCATCCGCAGCCAGACGACCCTGGCGCTTCCGGCCGAGGAGGTGCACCAGTTCGGCCTGGACGACCTGAAGCGGATCGAGTCGGAGAAGGACGCCATTGCCCGGCGCCTGGGACACGCCGATCGCTTCGCCCTGGACGCCGCCCTGGCGGACGATCCGGCGAACCGGACGGACGATCCGCAGGTCCTGGTCCGCATGGCCGAGGAGCAGACCGGGCGGGCCTTCGCCGCGGCGCCCCGCTACTTCGGCCGGCTGCCGAAGGCGGACTGCGTCGTCGTCCCCGTGGAAGCCTATCGCGAGCGCGAGTCGCCGCCTGCGTTCTACATGCCGCCGACGATCGACGGCTCGCGCCAGGGCCAGTACTACCTGTCCACCTACCAGCCGCACGATCGGATGCTGCACAAGCTCGCCGCGATCACCTTCCACGAGGCGACGCCCGGGCATCACTTCCAGATCGGCATCGAGATGGAGCTGGACAACCTCGTCGCCTTCCGCCGCTACGGGTCGCGGATGGCGGGCGTCGCATACGCGGAGGGATGGGGCCTGTACGCCGAGCGCCTCGCGGACGAGATGGGCCTCTACGCCAACGAGCCGGAGCGGGTCGGGATGCTGGAGACGCAGGCCTTCCGGGCGGCCCGGCTGGTCGTGGACTCCGGGATGCACGCCATGGGCTGGGACCGCGAGCGCGCCATACGGTTCATGCACGAGCGCGGTGCGCTGCCGCTCGTCGACGCCGAGATCGAGGTCGATCGCTACACGATCTGGCCGGGGCAGGCGCTGGCCTACAAGCTCGGGCAGCGCGAGATCGAGCGGGCGCGGGACGAGGTTTCGGGCCGCATGGGGGAGCGCTTCGACGTTCGCGCCTTCCACGACCAGGTCCTGGCGCACGGCTCGCTGCCGCTCGACACGCTGCGGCGCGAGATCCCCGGCTGGGTGGAGGCGGACGTGGCGGCGCGCACCGCCACCGAGCGGTAGCGAGCCCCCGGCGATCCGGTGAGGGGCTCCGGGGATGGTCCCCTTCCCTCAGCGTCCCGGTTCGAGTTCCGAGAGAGCCCGGTCGATGAACGCCGCTGCCCGCCTCCCCGACAACAGCATCCCTCCGAAGATCGGCCCCATGCGGGGGCCACCCAGCGCCGCCTGGACGCACATCCCGGAGATCCAGAGTCCGGGATAGACCTCCGCGACTCCCGCGACCACGGACGATTCACCCTCGACGGCGTCCATGGGACCTTCACCCAACGCCTCGGCTCGGCCTTCCAGGAGCCCTCGCCTGCGGAGCATGTGCACCAGCGCCGCCTCGTGCCCGGTGGCGTCGACGACGGCACGGGCCTGGAAGGAGATGGGGTCCACCGGGAGTTTGTCCCCCACCCCGGTTCGGTTCGCGACGACCCCGTCCACCCGCCCGTCGTGCACGCAGAGGTCCTCCGCGAAGGTCAGATTCAGCATCACGACCCCGGCCTGAACCGCTTTCAGGCAGAGGGCGGACGCCAACCCCACCGCATCCACGACATGGAGCCCGGCCCCGGCCGGCCGCGAAGGGCACGCGATCCCCTCCAGGGCGGACAAGGCCTCCTCCTGGATGACCACATCGTTCATGGCCATGGCCCCACCCCATATCCCGCCTCCCAGGGACAGCCGCTTCTCCAACAGCGTCACCCGGCGCCCGCTCGCCGCCAGATCGATGGCCGCCCGCAGTCCCGCGGGCCCGGCTCCTAC
>CAYVLM010000060.1:0-8925 GCA_964452225.1 uncultured Steroidobacteraceae bacterium
TGGCCGCCACGGCAAGCGTGAGCACGTCCCGGGCGTCGGAGAAGCAGTCCCAGGCTGGCGGGCAGCGACCCTCGATCCTGCCCGACACCCACGTCGCGGTCGCGGGGTGGGCCCGCCAGTCCGGGGGAAGGTCGAGCTCGAAGCCGTAGCTCCCGGAGACGAAGGGCTGCGGGGATCGGTCAGGCATGGCTCCTCCTCCGCTGCGTGGCACCAATCGTATGACGGGTAGCAACGATCACTAGACTCTGGGCATGACCTTCTCCATCGTCGCGGCCGACCCGGCGGGCGAGATCGTGGGCGTCGCCGTGCAGTCGAAGTTCCTGGCGGTGGGCGCTCTCGTCCCCTGGGCGGAGGCGGGCGTCGGGGCCGTGGCGACGCAGGCCTTCGCGGACGTCACGCTCGGTCCTCGCGGCCTCGCGGCGCTGCGGCGCGGTGCTGATCCGGCGGCGGCCATCGCGGAGCTCCTGGAGCACGATCCCCTGCGCGAGCAGCGACAGCTCGGGATCGTGGCGGCGGACGGCCGCTCGGCGTCGTTCACGGGCTTGGAATGCTTTGACCACGCCAGCTCGCGGACCGGCCCGGACTTCGCCGCCCAGGGCAACATCCTGGCCGGCCGGTCGGTCGTCGACGGCCTGGCGGAGGCCTTCATCGGCTCCAGTGGCGAGCCGCTGCCCGAGCGCCTGCTGCGCGCGCTCGAGGCGGCCCAGGCGGCAGGTGGGGATCGCCGCGGACGGCAGTCCGCGGCCTTGCTGGTGGTCAGGCCAGGCGGTGGATACGGGGGCAACCATGATCGATGGGTCGATCTGCGCGTCGACGACCATCCGCGACCCATCACCGAGCTGCGCCGGCTGCTGGGCCTCCACCACCTGTACTTCGAGCGACCGGCAGTCGACGACCTCGTCCCCATTGGCGACGAGCTCCGGACGGAGATCGCCGCCGCCATCGGTCCTCGTGGCTATTCGCCGCCGGGAACACCGTTCGGCGAGGCGCTCTTCGCGTACATCGGCTGGGAGAACCTCGAGGAACGCTGGGTCGATGCCGAGCACATCGATCGGTTGGTGCTCCGCTACATCCGTGACCAGGCGCGACAGGACGCGTAACGGCCCTGGCGCTCGAGGGGGCCGGCCGTCAGCTCATCGACGCCGGGATATCGCCGCCCACCACCTGTCCGTCCCGCAGCTCGATGACCCGGTCCGCCAGGTCGATGAGCATCGGGTCGTGGGTCGCCACGATGGCGGTCACCCCCTCGCTCCGCACGACGTGCTGGAGAAGCTCCATGATGCTCCGCCCGGTCTGGGAGTCGAGCTGCCCGGTCGGCTCGTCGGCCAGGAGCAGGTCCGGCCGGTTGGCCAGCGCCCGGGCAATCGCCACGCGCTGCTGCTCGCCGCCCGACAGCTCGTGCGGCCGGTGGTTGGCCCGGTCCCGGAGGCCGACCATCCCGAGGAGCTCGGCGATCCGCTGGTCGCGTTCCTCCGGTTCGGTGCCCACCAGGCGCAGCGGCACCTCGACGTTCTCGGCGGCCGAGAGGATGGGCAGCAGGCCGAAGGCCTGGAAGATGAAGCCGATCTTGCGGCGGCGGAACCCGATGAGCTGCGACTCCGGCAGGGTCGAGATGGCCATCCCGTCCACCGAGACGCTGCCACGCGTCGGCCGATCCAGTGCCCCCACAAGGGAGAGGAAGGTCGTCTTGCCCGACCCCGATCGCCCGCGCAGCGCGACCAGCTGGCCCTTGCCGATCCTGACGCTCACGTCGCGCACGGCGTGGACCGCTCCGCCGGGCATCGGGTAGTCGCGGGAAAGGCCCTGCGTCTCGACCATGGCGTTGACGCCCGGGGCGTCCGGGAGGCGGCGCTCGGGCGGGACGTAGCGAAGATCGTCGATCATGGCCTCGCCTGGTCCCCTCTCTCGGCCCGGTCGTCCTCGCCGCCCTGGGCAGAGCGGTCTCGGTCCGGCCAGACGCTGATATGGTCAGTCTCGAGCACCAGCCGCACCCGCCGCTCCAGGCCCAGCGCCTCCACGTGGGACCGCGGCAGCTGGAGGCGCCCGACCCGGTCGAGGACCGCGTACTCCTCGCTGACCACCTGGTGCTCCCCCTCCCCGGAGGCTGCGCTGCGGCGGAGCGTCTCGCTGCTCGTCCGGCCGTCCCGGATGGCTACCGTGCGGCTCACCTGCTCGCTGACCAGCGGGTCGTGGGTCACGACCACGATCGTCACGCCCAGATCGTGGTTCACCGAACGCAGGAGGTCGAAGACCTCGCGCGCGGTTGAGGTGTCGAGCTCCCCCGTTGGCTCATCGGCCAGCAGCGCTGCCGGCTGGTTGGCCAGCGCGACCGCGATCGCCACGCGCTGCTGCTCGCCGCCCGACAGGCGATCGGGGCGGTGGTCGCCCCGGTCGCTCATGCCCACCCGCGCCAGCAGGTCGTCGGCCCGTTCCGCGCGCTCACCGTGGTCGACGCCGTCGAGAAGCATCGGCAGCTCCACGTTCTGCCGCGCGGTGAGATACGGCAGCAGGTTCCGCGCGGTCTGCTGCCAGACGAAGCCGATCACGCGACGCCGGTACTCCGTGCGCTCCCGGCGGGCCATCTCGCCGATGCGGTGGCCCGCCACGATTGCCCGTCCGGCGGACGGGACGTCGAGCCCGCCCAGGATGTTCATGAGGGTGCTCTTGCCGCTGCCGGACGCGCCGATCAGGGCGATGAACTCGCCCGGCTCGACCACCAGGTCCAGTCCCTGGAGGGCCACCACCTCGAGGTCGGCGACCTTGTAGATCTTCACCAGGTTGTCGCACACGATCTCGGCGCCGCCGCCCGGCGTTCCCAGCGGACGCCGGGGGAGGTTCGCATCCCGGATCATGCCCGCGATGGGGGCGCCCTCCGGCAGGTCGACCAGCTCGGTGATGTCCTCGGTCATGCGTCCTCCATGAGCCTCAATCCTCGCCGATTCGCAGCGCATCCACCACCCGGGTACGACGCGACAGCCACGTCCCGGCGGCCACCGAGACCGCCACCACCCCGACCAGGACCGCGCTCATCAGCCCCAGTGACGGCCAGTCGACCATCAGCGGGACGGTGCCGCTGGTCCCCGTGAAGGTACCGAGCGCCAGACCCGGCTCGAGGAGGAACGCAATGCCGATCCCGAGCGCCACGCCGGGCACGAGCGCCAGCACCACGGGGGGCGCGTACTCCACGACGGTGAGGGCAAGCCCCTGGAGGGCGCTGACCCCCAGGGCTCGCAGGTACGCGAGGTCCTGGGTGCGTCGCGCGCTGGACTCGATCAGGGCGCCGATGATGGTGAGCGCCGTGTAGACGGCGGCAACGAGCAGCGCGAGCGTGAAGCCGGTGCCGATCGCGCCCCCCAGCGGCGCATCGTGCAGCGCGGCGTATGCGTCGTAGCGTGAAATGACCCGCACCGTGCCTGGCGCTCCGGCGGCCGCCTTCAGGGCTGCTTCCGCCCCAGCGGTCGCGCGCAGCCACATGGCCGACGCAGTCAGCGGCCGATCGGCGGACGCGGCCTGGACCCAGTTGAACGGCACCACGGCGAACGGGGCCGCCGGGCTGATGCCCGGGAAGCTGGCCCGCCGCTGGACGACCTGGAAGGTCAGCGGCCGCCCGTCCACCGTCATCTGGAACGTGTCGCCGAGCGCAAGGTGGGCGCTGCCGAACGGCGTCTGCGTGGACAGGATGGCGGGGATCGGACTTGCCCCGGTGCCGAGGCCCGCGCCGGCGGGCTGAACGAGGAAGGCGGTTGGCCAGCGGGGATCGGCCGCGGACCCGGCGGTGACCTCCTCGTAGCGCTGGGGGTCGACGGCCTCGAGATAGAGGCCCGCCTGCTGGCCCGGCTCGCTGGCGAAGCCTGCGCTGGCATCGATGACGCCACTCGCGGCCACCTGCACGCCGGGCATCCGGGCGGGATCCAGCGTCTCGGGCAGCGCGCCGGTCCCGATCCTCTCGATCCGGTAGTCGGCGCCCACGTCCTGGTACGAGGTCACCACCTGGCCCTGGTTCACGCTGGCACCGACCACCAGCGCAAAGGCACCGAACGCGGCGGTCAGCATCAGCACCAGGACCGGCAGGTTCGTCGCGGCCGGCCGACGCCCGATCGCCCGCAGGCCAAGTACGGCCACGAGGCCACGCCGGCCGGCGGCTAGCCAGCCGAGGGCGCGGATCGGCAGCGGGTAGAGGCGCATGGCGACACTGCCGGCGGCCACGCCGCTCAGCACCGGCACCGCTGCGAGCAGCGGATCGAACTGGGGAACGCTCCCGGAGGCGCCGAACGTCAGGCCACGCTGCCGCAGGAGCAGGGCCCCCGCGGCGGCGATGACCACGACCGTCGTCTCGATGACGAGGCGCCGTGGCGCGACCCGCAGCACCGGCGGATCGTCACGCTCGAGCTGGCCCAGGGGACGTCGCGCCACCGGCCAGGTGGCACCCAGCAGCAGCAGGATCGCCCCGACGCCCACCGCGGCGGAGAGGATCAGCGGGGTGAGGCTGTCGCTCGCCGGTATCAGGTGCTCCGCGGCCGTCAGTCCGGCCAGCGAGGCGCTGCCCGCGAGCAGGGTCGCCTCCCACAGCTGCGCGCCGAGGACCAGCCGGCCCGACGCTCCCCGGCCGCGCGCCAGCGCCAGGGTGCGACGGCGGCGCGTGACGAGCAGGATCGCGATCATCGCCAGGGCGCCGCCGGCAAGGGCGAACGGGCCGATGGCGGCGATGGACAGGATCGACTCCGACGAGGCCCGCTGCGTGGCGTACCGATCCAGGATGGGCAGCAGGCCGGTTCGCATCACCACCTGTCCGAGCGCCACGAACTCGGACGAGCCCACGATGAACCCGGGCTGGCGCAGGTCGTTCTGCAGGTCGGCCGCCTGGGCCGAGTGGAGCCGCTGCGGATCGACCGGGAAGAGCCACTCGTACCGGAACGGCATGCCTCCGTTGAAGAGGCTGGGGTACGCGTCGGCGGCTACGTACGCCGATGCCAGGACGATGGGGTTCGTGAGCGGACCGACCTGCGAGGCCTCGAGCAGGCTGGTGTCGCCCGACCAGTACGCCGCGCTCGCATCGAGCGCCTCGTAGAGGCCCACGACCTGGATCTCCGTCTGCGTGACCTGGTAGGACCGGTGCGCCAGCAGCGGATCGGTGCTGTCCACGCTGATCGTGAGGCGATCGCCCACCTTGACGCCGATCGCGGAGGCTTCCGCCGTCGAGAGTGCGGCCTCAATGATCGCCGGCTGAGCACCCTCGCCGGCAGCGGCCCCGCCGAGGCCGGCGACGGCGGGAAGCAGCGGCATCCCACGATCGACCGGCCAGCGTCCGTCCACCAGCCGGGTTGCGTCGGTCAGGCCGTCCTGGTAGCGCAGGGTGACGTCCGTCGTGTTGAGCGGCGGGTCAGCGACGGAGAAACGGGCGCTCGTGACGCGGAGCGAGCGGCCGGAGAAGATGCCCGCGAGGGTGGGAGGGAAGCGCTCGGCGAGATCCGCACCGTATGCCCGGACCCCCGACACCCCGCCATCGGCTCCCGGCGGGATGCGGGAGACCAGGGCCAGCACCACGTTGCGCTGCGAGGGCGCTGCGTTCTGCATCGCATAGCGGAGCGCGTCGTCCGAGACACGCTCGAACAGGCGCGGCGCCGCGGCGAACACGAAGCTGGTGGCGGCCACGAGCAGGAAGACGTACGCCAGGATGCCCGGTTCCGAGCGCAGCCGGCGCAGGAGCATGCCTGCCGCCCACAGCGGCCGCACGGCTCAGTCCTCCCCCATGCGCAGGATGCTGCCCATGCCCAGCCGGCGCAGCACCCAGCCGATGGCGACCACCGAGCCGCCGAGCGCAAGTGCGCTCGCGGCGCCCAGGACCCCGATGCTGCCCCAGGGCACCTGGACGATGACCGGCGGAACCGGCACGGTCGCCTGCTGGGTCACCGAGACCGACGGCAGGACCACCCAGCTGACCAGGAGACCCAGGCCCATCCCCGCCAGCAGGCTGACGAGCACGAGGCTGCCGTTCTCGAGCCAGAGCCAGCCGGAGAGCTGCCGTCCCGAAAGACCCAGGGCACGCATCAGGGCGAACTCGGTCCGGCGCTGGCGCGCCGAGACGGCCGCGCTCACCGTGAGGCCCACGACGGCGAACAGGCCGGTGGCCACGAACCCGAGCGCCAACGCTCCGATGATGCCCAGGGCCACCGGATCGGTGCTCAGGCTCCGGGTGAGCTCAGTCACGCTCACCACCCCCGCGGCGTCGAACGGAACGCCGCGGAGCGCGTCGGTCACCGCCGTCGTCTGGCCGCCGGCCGTGGCCATCCACCATTCGTCGGCGCTCCTCGCGGTGTTCGTCGCCTGCAGGCGCAGCAGGGCGAGCGTCGGCTCGTCGAAGACAAGCAGCGGGCGCCCCGGGTCGGTAGTCGGGAACGCGTCGACCGCGGCGGCGATGGTGACCTGCCGAATCGTGCCCTCCACGCTGACCGGGATGGTCTGGCCGGGCTCGGATCCGGTGGCCGCCAGGAAGGCGCTGTTGGCGATCGCGGGCACCGCGGAGCCCAGCGACGCGATGGTGGCCGGCAGGAAGCTGATCCGGGCCGATGCCTGCCTGGTGCCGATGCCGATGATGATCCCCTGCGGTCCGGTGCCGGTGAGCTGGACCGCTGTGCCCTGCACCTGGCTCGAGGGGACGTCGGTGAGCACCCGGCCGCCCTGGCCCATCCGGGCTCGCCACCCGCCGCTGGCGGCAAGGGAAACGTCGGACCAGGGACCGTCCGGTCCTGGCCCGGCCGATACGGACGCCACGCCCACCAGCCCACCGGTCATCACCGTGTCCTCGGGCAGCCACACGTTGACGCTGAGCTGGGCGAGCTCAACCGGCCCGTCCAGCCCGGCACCGATCGACGCCACGTCCCGCGCGGTCCGCTGGTCTGTCGGGGCGAGCGGCAGCACCAGGAACGTGTTCGGGCCTGCCAGCGGCACGGTATCGGAGCGAACCGTGTACAGCAGTCCGGCGGCATCGCGCACGATCGCGCTGGCGCTCACCTGCACACCGGCGGGCGCTGTGGGATCGAGGGGCTGCAGCTGCGACTGGCCCGGACCGCTGCCGACCATCGTGCTGATCGCTCCGACGTCGAGCCTCGGCACGATCCGCAGATCGGTGGCGCCCTGGGGCAGCACCGCCAGCTGCGGCTCCGGACGGCCGATGAGGAGCTCCTGCATCAGCGTGCCGAGCGGCTTGCTCGCCTGATCCGGCCGGAACAGCACGATGTCGGCGGCCCGCCCGGCGTCGAGCGCCAGGAGGTCGCCCGTGCCCGCGGCAACGGAGATCGCGCCCGGGTTGCGTTCCACCGGCATCGAGACCACCACGCCCGAAAGCCCTCCGTAGGCGCTGGGCAGCGCCCACGACGGAAGGCCACCGGACGTGCTGCCGGCCGTCACCCGCACGTCCGCGCCGGCCTGGTACGCCGCCTGGTCGCGCTGCGAGCTGGACCAGGTCGCGGCATAGGCGAGGGCGAAGACGCCCATCGAGATGGCCAGCATGAGCAGGAGCGCGGAGCGCGTGTAGCGGAGCGGCCGGCGTGCCAGCTGCCGCGATCCGAGCGACGCGATCAGGGCTCGTCCACGCGAGACGCCGCTCTCCAGCGCCTCGGCCAGCAGCGGGAGGACGCGGAGCGCGAAGACCCCGCCGGCCAGGAGGCCGATGGCGGGAGCGGCCACGAGCAGCGGGTCCAGGCCCAGGCTGCCCTCAACGGTGCGCGTCAACGGGGCGCCGTACAGGCGGAGCTGCCAGATGGCGATGCCGGTGACGGCCAGGAGCGCAAGGTCCAGGCCCAGCCGCTGTCCGAAGGGCCTGGTCTCCTGCCGGGACAGCCCGCCCTGCTCGGCGGCAAAGCCGCGGGCGGCGAGCATCGCGGGCAGCGCGAGCAGCGCCACGCAGACGATCCCCGCGGCGACGGCCGCGAGGTAGCCGTCCAGGGTGACCCGCGGCGCGATGGAGAGGCCCACCCCGGCGAGCGGTCCAACGACGTTGAGCAGGCTCAGGGCAGCGACCGCCAGCCACGGTGCCAGGAGCACGGCCGGGAGGGCGAGCACGAGCCCTTCCGCGACGGCGAGGAGCGCCACCTGCCAGGCCCCGGCCCCGCGGGAGCGGAGGAGAGCGGTGTCGATCCGTCGATGGTCCACCAGGAGTGACGCGGTGAGGATGAGGGCGTAGGCGGCCAGGATCCCCAGCTGCAGGATGAGCAGCAGCACCCCCGCGCGGGTCACGAGGAGCGACCGCTGGGCATCGCTCAGGATGGTGCCCAGCCCGGTCCCGACCTCAACGGTGCTTCCGGTGGCGATCTGCAGCCGCTCGGGGAGGGCCGCCAGGCGGTTTCGAATCTGCGTGACCCCGTCCACGGTCAGCTGCGCAAAGTCCGGGTAGATGCGCCACTGCATGTGGACGGAGTCGACGCCGGCGCGCTGCAGGAGGGCGCTCGGGGTTGTCAGGAACGGCCCGAAGGTTCGGTAGCTCGCGTTGTCGGTGACCCCGCTCGTGAGCTGCGTTTCGCCGTACCAGTACGGATCCGCGACGCTGTTGAGCGCGAAGGTGCCGACGACGCGCACCGGGACCTGCAGCGTCTGCGACAGGATGTGGGTGGTGAGCGTGAGCCCGTCGCCGACGTTGAGCCCGAGCTCCTGCGCCACGGCGTCCAGCACCACGACCTCGAGAGGAGCGGAGGGACCGCCGCTGTCGGCCGGCCACGTGCCGTCCACCAGCGTCGCGTGGGCGGAGAGGCCCTCGAGGAAGCCGAGAGTGGCCTGGTCGCCCGTCGCGCCGGGGAGGGCCAGGGTCCTGCTGCTTTCGAAGTAGCGGACGATGCTGCCGCCCGTTGGCGCAATGAGCTGCCGCAGCTCGGGATCCACGCGACCGTCCACGGCGGAGGCATCGGCCGGCGGACTGTAGAGCGAGACCTG
>CAYVLM010000061.1:0-3912 GCA_964452225.1 uncultured Steroidobacteraceae bacterium
GAGCGTGAGCGGTGCGCCGGGGCGCGCGTCGTGCTCAGCGCTGATGGTTCTATCGTCCATTCCCAGCGCGGGAGGGGCTTCGCGCGGAGTACGGGTCATCTATCGCCCAGCGCCGGGCGGCGGAGCCGCCGGGAGCGGTCGCCCGAACCCCTGCTGAATTCATGCTCAGGTCGATTCCGTCAGGCCGATGGCGGCGCCTCCGGCGGCGGTGCGGCATCGGCAAGCTCGCCGAGCCAGCCGGGGATGGCGGATCCCCACTCCGACAGCTCCTCCGGACTCGCGTGCGGCAGCGCGGCCCGCCAGGTGAGCGCCCGCCCGATCATTCCCGTCCAGGTCGCCAGCTGCACGACGCGGTGGAGCCGGTCCCGGGCGGCGACGCCCGTCCAGGCCTCCAGGTAGGCGTCGCGCAGCCGGTCGAGCTCCGGAGCCGCCGCGCCGAACGGGGTCCAGTCACCGAGCCCGAGCGTGTCGGCGATGGAGCGCATGGTGACGAGGAGGGTGGCGAACGGATGCCCCACGGACGCGTCGCCCCAGTCGACGATGCGGTAGCCGCCCGGCCCGACGAGAACGTTGCCGTCGTGGAGATCGTCGTGCTGGATCGCGGGCTTCACCCCGGCTGCGGCCAGCTCTTCGGCCGCCCGGGCGAGGCGCGGGATGATCGCGCGGAGGCGCGACAGCCCGTCACCGGTGAGACCATCGGGCTCGTCGGTCCGCAGCCACCAGCGGTCCTCGAGGAGATCGACCAGCAGCTGTGGCAACCGCTCCGGGCGCCGATCCGGCACGGCACCGGCCGCGAGCTCGGTCACCAGCCCCTCCGTCCGACGCTGCAGCTCCGCGTAGGCGGGCAGGATGGTCTCCCAGCGCCCCAGCAGCGTCCCGGCGTCGGCCACGTCACGAAGCCGCGGACCGCCATCGGGGAGCAGCAGCCAGCCTCGTTCGGTGTCGCTCGCCAGGGGGCGCAGGACGAGACCGGGTGCCAGCGCGCTCAGGCGCACGGTGACGGCGGCGTCATTGGCCATCCCGGTTGCCGTGGTCTTGAACCAGCACCGGCCGGCGCTGGTGGGCACCGCGATGACGATCGACCACGGGCGGGCCCGGCGCTCCAGCGGCCCGGTGATCGCCAGGCCGATCTCCGCCAGCCGCGCCTCGACCCAGGCGGTGACCGACGCCGTCCAGTCGGCATCGGCCCAGGGAGGCGGCTCCATCAGCTCAGCCATGGCCGGATCGTACCCGCCGCGGGGTCCGCTAGACTCGCCCGCGTGATCCCCCAGGAACGCATCCGCAACTTCAGCATCGTGGCGCACATCGACCACGGGAAGTCGACCCTGGCCGATCGCCTGCTGGAGCTGACGCACACCATCGACCCGCGCCAGATGACGAGCCAGGTCCTCGACTCCATGGAGCTCGAGCGCGAGAAGGGGATCACCATCAAGGCTCGCGCCGTGCGGCTGCACTACGACGCGCGGGACGGGCAGACGTACGCCCTGAACCTGATCGACACGCCGGGGCACGTGGACTTCACCTACGAGGTGAGCCGATCCCTGCAGGCCTGCGAGGGCGCGATCCTGGTCATCGACGCCAGCCAGGGGATCGAGGCCCAGACCCTCGCCAACCTCCACCTGGCGCTCGCGCAGGACCTGGTCATCGTCCCGGTGATCAACAAGATCGACCTGCCGAGCGCTGACCCGGAGATGGTGCTCCACGAGCTGGAGGAGACGCTCGCCATCCCGCGCGAGGAGGCGCTCCTCATCTCGGCCAAGGAGGGGACCGGGGTCGACCGGGTGCTCGAGGCGATCGTCGAGCGCATCCCGCCGCCGCGGGGCGACCCCTCCGTGCCGCTGCAGGCGCTCGTCTTCGACAGCCACTACGACCCGTACAAGGGCGTCGTTGCCTACGTCCGGCTGGCCAGCGGCACGCTCCATGACCACGAGCGGATCCGGTTCATGGCCACGCGCGCCGAGAGCGAGATCCTGGAGCTCGGCTACTTCCGCCCAGGACCGGTCCCGACCCGGACGCTCGTGGCCGGCGAGGTCGGCTACGTGGCCTCGGGGCTCAAGAGCGTTCGCGACGCCCGCGTGGGCGACACGCTCACGGTTGCCGCGCGCCCGGCGGCCGGGCCGCTCCCCGGCTACCGGCAGGCGCTGCCGCTCGTCTTCGCCGGCATCTACCCGCTGCAGGGGGACGACTACCCGCTCCTGCGCGACGCCCTGGACAAGCTCCACCTCAACGACGCGAGCATCGTCTACGAGCCCGAGTCGTCGGTCGCCCTCGGGTTCGGGTTCCGCTGCGGGTTCCTTGGGCTGCTCCACATGGAGATCGTCCAGGAGCGGCTGGAGCGCGAGTTCGACCTGGAGCTGATCGCCTCGGCGCCGAGCGTCGAGTACCGGGTGACCACCATTCACGGCGAGGAGCTGGTGGTCGACAACCCGGCACAGATGCCCGATGCGGGGCGCATCGCGACCATCAGCGAGCCATGGGTCGAGGTGGAGGTGCTCGCGCCGGCAGGCGCCATCGGCCCCATCATGGAGCTGGCCACCCGCCGGCGGGGCGAGCTCAAGGGCATGGAGTACCTCGACCCGACCCGGGTCGACCTGCGGTTCCTGATGCCGCTGGCGGAGCTCATCGTGGACTTCTACGACCAGCTCAAGAGCCGCTCCAGCGGATACGCCAGCATGGACTACACCTTCGCCGGCTATCGTCCGGGCGACCTCGTGAAGCTCGACGTGCTCGTCAGCGGCGAGCCGGTCGACGCCCTCAGCCTGATCATCCACCGCGACGACGCCGCGCGTGCCGGGCGGGCGCTGGTGGAGAAGCTGAAGGAGCTGATTCCCCGGCAGCTGTTCGAAGTGCCGGTCCAGGCGGCCATCGGCTCGCATATCATCAGCCGCGAGACGGTCCGCGCGATGCGCAAGAACGTGCTGGCCAAGTGCTACGGCGGCGACGTCACCCGCAAGCGCAAGCTTCTCGAGAAGCAGAAGGAGGGCAAGCAGCGCATGAAGCGGATCGGCTCGGTGGAGATCCCGCAGGAGGCCTTCCTTGCCGTGCTGCGCATGAACGAGACGGCGGACTGAGGCGCCGTGAGCTTCTTCGAGTCGCTCCGCCTGGCGATCGCGCTCGGCCTGGCCGTCTTCATCGTCCTGCTGCGCTTCGACGCGGAGCGGATCATGCGCTCCGACTACTTCCGCTACCGCACCACCTGGCTGGCACCTATCAGCTACTACGCCCTGGTGGCGATCTTCGCCCTGGGGATCGCGCTGGTCCTGCCCAAGGGGCGGCTCCAGCTCTTCCTGACCGGCGGGCTGCCGGGGACGGTCATGCCGGTGATGCTGGCCTTCGCCGCCGTCGCCGTGCTCAACGCCGTCGCGTTCGCCTTCCTGCGCTACGGCGCGGTCGCCCCGATGCCGGTGGGACTGCTCCCGTCCCGGCTCCTCGGGGCAGCGGCGAACGCGGTGGCCGAGGAGATCCAGTTCCGCTCGATCGTGCTCGGGATGCTGCTCTTCGCCCTCCCCGGGCAGACGGTGGCCATGAACCTGCTGCAGGCGATCCTGTACGGCGTGGTGCACCGGAGGCTGTGGCGCGACCGGGACTGGTACTTCCTGGCGGGCTCGGTGATCCTTGGCTACGCGGCCGGCCTGGCCACCATCACCACCGGGTCGGTCGTGCCAGCCATCGTGGGGCACTTCGCCGTCTCGGTCAGCCTCTTCGCCTTCGCCGGTGGGCGCCTGCGCCAGCGCCCGGTCTGAGCCACCCGGCCGGGCGGCCGGACCCGCGTACACTCTGCGCTCATGCAGGCGCCGCGCCAGGCAGCCCACCACCTCTACGTCCACGTGCCGTTCTGCCGGCTCGTCTGCCCCTACTGTGACTTCGTGACGGCAGGCGGCCGGGCCGCCGACATCCCCCGCTACCTCGCGG
>CAYVLM010000061.1:3922-8879 GCA_964452225.1 uncultured Steroidobacteraceae bacterium
CGCAGCGCCCGGCCCCCGGACGCCTGGAGACCGTCCACTTCGGTGGTGGAACACCGTCGCTGCTCCCGGCGGAGGGCGTCGGACGCCTCGTCCGCGCGGCGGCCGACCACTGGCGAAGCGATCCCGCCGAGGTGACGGTCGAGGCAAACCCCTCGGCGAGGGAGCGTCCCGACTGGGCGGGGCTGCGGGCCGCGGGCGTGACCCGCATCTCGCTCGGGGTGCAATCCCTGGACGACGCGGACCTCGTGGCGCTGGCACGGGGCCACACCGCGGACGAGGCGCGGGAGGCGTTCCGGGCCGCCCGCGCGGCCGGCTTCGCGAGCGTCTCGGCGGATCTCATCTACGCGATCCCCGGCCAGAGCGCGGCACGCTGGGCGCGCGTGCTCGACGAGGCGATCCGCCTGGCGCCGGACCATCTCTCCCTCTACGCGCTCCAGCTGGTCGTGGCGCCCGACGAGTGGTCCGCCCCGCCCCGGCCCGGCGCGCTGCGCTGGCGGCAGCGCATGGCCGGGCGCCAGGACGACGAGCTCGCGGCAGCCGCCTACCGGCTCGCGGAGGACCGCCTGGCCCGGGCGGGCTACCTCCACTACGAGCTCAGCTCCTGGGCCCGGCCGGGGCACGAGTCGCGCCACAACGCCGCGTACTGGGCCCGCCACCCCTACACCGGGCTCGGCGCCGGCGCCCACTCCTACGACGGCCTCCGTCGCAGCTGGAATGCCCGCGACCTGGATCGCTACCTGGATGCCGTCTCCACCGGCCGGCTGCCGGTCGCGGGCGAGGAGCTCCTCGACGAGCCGGCTCGCGCGTTCGAGGCGATCGCGCTCGGCCTGCGGCGGATCGACGGCCTGAGCCGTCACGCGTTCACCGCGGAGTTCGGTGCCGACCCCGTGGAGCGCTATCCGGGAGCGGTGGAGGGCGGGTGCCGCACGGGCCTGCTCGAGGTTGACTCGGACCGGATCCGGCTCACCCCCGCCGGTCGCCTGCTGGCCAACGAGGTGCTCGTGGCGTTCGTTCCCTAGCCTCCGCGGGTAGGGTCGCGTTGACACCCATCGAAGCAGATGGGTACCATAACCGCAGTGCATTAGCACTCTCATGGTGAGAGTGCCAACCAGCGGAAATCCTCCGACACGAGGCGACATGACCGACGAGCAGGAGCGAAGCGCGCACTCGAGCCTGTTCCGGACGGCCCAGGACCTGACGGAACGGCAGCGGACGGTGCTGCGCGCCGTGGTCGAGGACTGCCTGACGAGCGCCCTGCCCGTGGGATCCAAGGCCCTCGTCGCCCGCTGGGGCCTGGCGGTCAGCCCGGCCACCATTCGCAGCACCATGGCCGAGCTGGAGGCGCTGGGTCTGCTGACCCATCCGCATACGAGCGCGGGCCGGGTCCCCTCGGACCTCGGCTATCGCTACTACGTCGAGGCGCTCATGCGCGAGGCGGACCTTGACACCACCGACCGTCTCACCATCAGGCACCAGTTCAGCCAGGTGGAGCTGACCAGCAACGAGTGGCTGCGCCTGGCGGCCTCGATCCTGGCCACGAGCACCCGGAGCGCGTCGCTGGTGACACCGGCCCGTGCCCGGCGAGCGCGTTTCGGTCACCTCCAGCTGGTGGAGCTGGCCGATGGCACCTGGCTCTGCGTCCTGGTCCACGCCGATGGGAACGTCGGGCAGCGGCGCCTGAACCGGCCCGTGCTCGAGCGCGAGCTGGCCGACGCGGACATCGGGCAGGCCGAGCTGGATGCGACCGCCACCGTCCTCAACGCCGAGCTTGGCGGGATGACCGCCCCGCAGTTCCGCCGCCGCCTCGCCCGGCTCGAGCCGCTCCAGGCCCACGTCGCCGAGTCGGTCGCCGAGCTGCTCGAGGAGGCCGACAGCGTGACCGTGGAGGACGTCTTCACCGACGGGCTGGTCAACGTGCTCGAGCAGCCCGAGTTCAGCGAGGGAACCCGGATCCGCGCCATCCTCGAGGTGCTGCAGCGGACGGACTTCCTGGAGCAGCTGGTGCCGGTGCTGACCCGGCACGGCGGCGTGCACGTGATCATCGGCCATGAGAATCCCAATGACGCCATGCAGGACGTGAGCCTGGTGTTCGCGCCCTACGGGGCGCCGGACCGGGCGCTGGGTCTGCTCGGCGTCCTCGGGCCGACGAGGATGCCGTACCCGCGCGCCATCCCCACGGTGCGCTACGTGGCCACCCTGATGAACGAGCTGATCCACAGCGAATACGGCGAGACGCATGACTGAACGACGCATGAACGGACACTCCGACGGCGACCAGCCCGATGCCGCCACCAAGCCGGCCCTCGGCGGGTCCCATCACGATCCGAACCACCCGGCCCGGCCCCGCACCCGCGGAGAGGAGCGGGCGGACGCCATCCGGACCCCGACCCGCAGCGAGCTTGCCGAGCGGATCGCCGAGCTCGAGGGGGAGCTGGAGACGGCGCGCTCCCAGGCTGCCGAGCAGCTGCAGGCTCGGCAGCGGGCGGCGGCCGACCTGAGCAACTTCCGGCGCAGGACCGAGGAGGAGCGCGCGGCGCTCACCCAGCTGGCCAACGCGGTCCTCATCGGCAAGCTGCTGGCGGTCCTGGACGATTTCGATCGCGCCCTTGCGAGCGTTCCCGCCGAGGTTCACGAGTCCTGGGTCGAGGGGGTCCGCCTGGTGGAGCGCAAGCTGAGGACCATGCTCGAGGCCGAGGGGGTGACCCCCATCGAGGCGGTCGGCGAGCCATTCGACCCGAACCTGCATGAGGCGGTCCTGCACGAGCAGACCGCCGACCATCCGGACAACACCGTGATCGGCGAGGTGCAGCGCGGCTACCGGCTGCACGACCGGGTCCTGCGCCCGGCCCTCGTCCGCGTCGCGAACAACCCCGAGAACAAGAGCTGACCGAGCATCAGAGAACGGTCGAGGAAGAGGAGCTGCATGGGCAAGATCATCGGCATCGACCTTGGCACCACGAACTCCGTGGTCGCCGTCATGGAAGGCGGCGAGCCCCAGGTCATCACCAACGCGGAGGGCGGCCGGATCACGCCATCGGTCGTCGCCTTCGCCAAGTCCGGCGAGCGGCTGGTGGGCCAGGTGGCCAAGCGCCAGGCGATCACCAACCCGGAGAACACCATCTTCAGCATCAAGCGCTTCATGGGCCGACGCTGGGAAGATCCCGAGGTCCAGCGTAGCAAGGGGCTCGTCCCGTACGAGGTCGACCGCGACCCCAAGTCGGACGGGATGATCGTGAAGCTCGCCAACGGCAAGACCTTCACTCCGCCCGAGATCAGCGCCATGATCCTGCAGAAGATGAAGGCCGATGCCGAGGCCTTCCTTGGCGAGAAGGTGACCGAGGCGGTCATCACCGTCCCCGCCTACTTCGACGACACGCAGCGCCAGGCGACCAAGGACGCGGGCCGCATCGCGGGGCTCGACGTCAAGCGCATCGTCAACGAGCCAACCGCCTCGGCGCTGGCGTACGGCCTGGACAAGACGAAGGATGAGAAGGTCGCCGTCTACGACCTGGGCGGCGGAACGTTCGACATCAGCATCCTGGAGCTTTCCGAGGGCGTCTTCGAGGTGCGCAGCACCAACGGCGACACCCATCTCGGCGGCGACGACTTCGACCAGCGGGTCATCGAGTGGCTGATCGACGAGTTCCGCAAGGACCAGGGGATCGACCTGTCGAAGGACCGGATCGCGCTGCAGCGGCTCAAGGAGGCAGCCGAGAAGGCGAAGATCGAGCTGTCGACCACGACCACCACGGAGATCAACCTGCCGTTCATCTCGGCCGATGCCGCGGGCCCCAAGCACCTGGTCATGAACCTGACCCGGGCCAAGCTCGAGGACCTCGTCGCCGACCTGATCAAGCGGACCGAGGAGCCGGTGCGCAAGGCGCTCGGCGATGCGAGCCTCAAGCCGGGCGAGATCGACGAGGTGATCCTCGTGGGCGGCATGACCCGCATGCCGGCCGTCGTGGAGGCGGTCAAGGCCCTCTTCGGCGGGAAGGAGCCCCACAAGGGGGTCAACCCCGACGAGGTGGTCGCCGTCGGTGCGGCGATCCAGGCCGGCGTCCTGGCCGGCGAGGTCAAGGACGTCCTGCTCCTGGACGTGACGCCGCTCTCGCTCGGCATCGAGACGCTCGGTGGCGTGGCGACCAAGATGATCAACCGGAACACGACCATCCCCACGTCGCACACCCAGATCTTCTCCACGGCGTCCGACAGCCAGCCGAGCGTGGACATCGTGGTCCTGCAGGGCGAGCGGGAGATGGCGTCGGACAACAAGAAGCTGGCGACCTTCCGCCTCGACGGGATTCCGCCGGCTCCCCGTGGGGTGCCCCAGATCGAGGTCACCTTCGACATCGACGCCAACGGGATCCTGAACGTCACCGCCAAGGACAAGGCGACGAACAAGGAGCAGAAGGTCACGATCACCGCGTCGTCGATGCTCTCCAAGGACGACGTGGACCGCATGGTCCGCGAGGCCGCCGAGCACGCCGACGAGGACGCCAAGCGACGCCGCGAGGCGGATTCGCGCAACGAGGCCGACGCGCTCACCTTCCAGGCCGAGCGCCTGATCAAGGACCTGGGCGACAAGCTGCCGGAGGACGATCGCAAGGAGATCGAGTCCCGGATCGCGGCGGTTTCCGAGGCGCTGAACGGCACGGATGCCGGCGTGATCGACTCCACCAAGCAGCAGCTCGCCGAGGTGCTGCAGCGGGTCGGGACCAAGGCCTACGAGGCTGCCGGCGCCGCTCCCGGTGACGGGTCCGACGGATCGGCCGGGCCCGATGGCGCCGATGGCGGGGAGGCCGGCGAAACCGGCGAGGCTCCGTCCGAGGACGAGGGCGAGACGATCGAGGGGGAGTACAAGGAGGTCTGAGCCTCCGCGACACGGGATGGGCCGGCAGGCCCGCCGCCTCGGCCGCGAGCGTAACGGCCTTCGGCGGACGGCCTGCCGGCCCTGCTC
>CAYVLM010000062.1:0-5775 GCA_964452225.1 uncultured Steroidobacteraceae bacterium
CCAAGGCCTGCAGGATCTGCGCCTCCACGAAATGACCGATGCGGCACTTGGCCATGACCGGGATGCTGACCGCGTTCTTGATCTCCTCGATCAGCTTCGGGTCGCTCATCCGCGCCACGCCGCCGAACTTGCGGATGTCGGACGGCACCCGTTCGAGCGCCATCACCGCGACCGCGCCCGCCTCCTCGGCGATCTTCGCGTGCTCGGCGGTCACGACGTCCATGATCACGCCGCCCGCGAGCATGCGGGCAAGCCCGACCTTGGTGGCCCAGGTTGAGGTCTCGATCGTCATCCGCACGATTGTACCGCCGTCCCGCTCGAATCCCACGTGGCCGAGGGGTCTGGCCGGGGCGACGTTCGGTCGCCGCGACTCGGCTATCATCGGGCCCCTTGGAGGCGTGGCGTGATCAACGCACCGGTCCTGGTCCTGAACCAGAATTACGAGCCGCTCAACGTCTGTGACATCAGGCGCGCCTTCACGCTGCTCGGCGCGGACAAGGCGGAGCTCCTCGAGCGCAACCACCAGGAGATCCACACCCCGACCATGGTGCTCGCCGCGCCGTCGGTGATCCGCCTGGTCTACCTGGTCAGGCGACCCCGGCCCCGGGTGAAGCTGTCGCGCCGCGAGGTCTTCGCCCGTGATCGGCACACCTGCCAGTACTGTGGCTCGGTCCGCCGCGAGCTCACCATCGATCACGTCGTGCCCAAGCATCGCGGTGGGCGGCACGAGTGGGAGAACCTGGTCGCCGCCTGCCGCGCCTGCAACCATCGCAAGGGATCCAAGACGCTGGCCGAGGCCCACATGCACCTGCTGCGCGAGCCGCGGGCGCCCCGTGCCGATGTCCGCTACCTGTTCGGCACCTACCTGAGCGACGAGCGCAACGACGCCTGGCGCAACTACCTCTTCCTGGGCGACCGCTCGTCGACCTCCTGATCGGGCCGGACCGATGCTCGGCGGTCCACGGGACTCAGCACGGATCCGGCTCGCCGACCTTCCGCCGGGGGTCCGCGGCGTCCTCGGGACCCTGGCGGATGCCGGCCACGAGGCGGCCCTGGTGGGCGGGTGTGTCCGGGACCTGCTGCGCGGGACCGCGCCGGGCGACTGGGACGTCGCGACCTCGGCGCCTCCCGAGGCGGTCGCCGACCTCTTCCCGGGCGCCACCTGGGAGAACCCGTTCGGCACGGTCACGGTCCGGACCCCCCAGCAGCCGATGAGCGTCGAGGTGACCACCTACCGGCAGGAGTCCGGCTACCGTGACCACCGCCGTCCCGAGCGGGTCCGCTGGGGTGGCTCGCTCGCCGCCGACCTCGCCCGGCGCGACTTCACCATCAACGCCATCGCCTGGGTGCCGACCAGCGGTGCCATGGTCGATCCGTTCGGTGGCCGGGCCGATCTGCGGGCCGGGCTCCTGCGGGCGGTCGGCGATCCGGACGAGCGCCTGGCCGAGGACGCGCTGCGGCTCCTCCGCGCGGTGCGCTTCAGCCAGCGGTTCGGGCTGCGGATCGATCCCGCCACCGCGATCGCGATCCGGCGCAACGCGCCGCAGGCGGCCGGGCTCTCCGGCGAGCGGGTGCGCGACGAGCTGCTCCGCATCCTCGCCGCCGAGGAGGCGCCGCCGTCGGCCGCACTGGGCCTGATGGCGGATCTCGGACTGCTCGAGATCGTGCTTCCCGAGCTCGACGCGCTCCATGGCGTGCCGCAGGCGAAGGCCATTCCCGGGGACGCCTTCGACCACTCGCTGCGGACCGCCGACGCGCTGCCCGCCGCCGATCCCTTCCTGCGGCTCGTCGGCGTGCTGCACGACGTGGGCAAGGCGACCACCCTCGCGGACGGCCACTTCATTGGCCACGAGACGGTGGGTGCCCGCATGGTGGAGGCGATTCTCCGTCGGCTGCGCTTCCCCAGGGCCCAGGTGGTCCGTGGCGAGCAGCTCGTGCGCAACCACATGTTCGAGTACCGGCCCGACTGGACCGATGCCGCCGTCCGGCGGTTCGTTCGTCGTGTCGGCGCGGCGTCGCTCCCGGAGCTCTTCGCCCTGCGCCGCGCCGACGATGTGGCATCGGGCGTGGAGGAGCGGTCGCGCGGCGGGCTCGACGAGCTGCGGGCCAGGGTCGGCGCGGAGCTGTCGATGCATCCGCTGCAGGCGAGCCAGCTGGCAGTGCACGGCGACGACCTCGTGGCGGCCCTGCACGTCCGGCCCGGCCCCGTCGTTGGCCGGCTGCTCCATCGGCTGCTCGAGGCGGTGCTTGACGATCCGACCCTGAACCGTCGACGAACGCTGATCGCTCTCGCGCGGCGGTGGAGGGAGGAAGAGAATGCGGGGCATTCAGGTTGGACGAACCTGCGGCCCGGTGCGCGGACGCACCGCTGAAGCAGGCGGACCCCAGCGCGAATCGGCCCCGGGCCAGTCCCGGACCAAGGGCAGGCGGCTGACATCGGTGGGCATGCTGGCTACAATCGGCGGTCCGGGCCAGACGTGCCTGCCCTAGTCTTCGAGCGGAGGGTCCTCAAGCTCCAGCAATGACCGCCATCGGTCGACGGGCCGTGCGCCTCGAGCACCTGCTGACCGCCCCCAACGCGTCGCTGCATGATCTCGACGAGGCGGTGGCGCTGGTCACCGATCACGATCTGGTCGTCAGCCTGACGGTCAGCCCCTGGCTGGTGAAGGCGGCGCGCCGCGAGCTCGGTCGTTCCCGGGTGAGGCTGGGGACGGTCATCGGCTTCGGCCACGGCGGCCAGCTGCTGGCGGTGAAGGCGTTCGAGGCGTCGAAGGCGCTCGAGCACGGCGCGAACCAGATCGACTTCGTGCTGAACGGCGGTGCCCTGATCTCGGGCGAGGACGAGACGGTCTACAACGACATGCTCGGGGTGGTGGACATGGCCCACTCGGCGCTTGCCACGGCGGGGGTTATCGTAGAGGCGGAGGCGCTCCCGGAGGACCTGGTGCGCAAGGCCTGCCGGCTCGCCGAGCGGGCGGGGGTTGATCGCGTCGTCACCTCGGCGGGGATGGCCACGGCTCGCCACGCCATTGCCCTCACCGCGATCCTGCACGACAGCGTGGGGCCCCGGGTGCAGGTGACCGCGTCCGGTCGATTCAAGGGTGCCGATGACCTGCAGGCCGCCGCCGCAGCCGGCGCCGCGCGCGTCGCCACCGCGCTGACCCCGGCGATGATCGAGGCGGCCGGCGACGGGTTCGGGTCCACGCCCGCACCGGCGGCCGCGCATCGATAGGGGAGGGGCAGATGCACGAGCGAGGCGAAGATTGCGGATCCTAGTCGTCGGCGGTGCCGGCTACGTTGGGTCGACGACGGTCGAGCGGCTCATCGAGGGCGGCCACGGGGTGACCGTCTACGACGACCTGTCGACCGGGCACCGCGCCTCGGTGGTCGACGACGCCGCCTTCGTGGAGGGTGACATCGCCGATGCCGGCCACCTCGAGGCCGTTCTCCGGGACGACCGGATCGAGGCGGTGCTCCACTGCGCGGCGAAATCCCTGGTCGCCGAGAGCATGGCCGATCCGGGCCTCTACTACCGCAGCAACGTCGCCGGTGGCGTGGCCCTCCTCGACGCCATGGACCGGGCCGGCGTCACGCGGCTGGTCTTCTCCTCCACCGCCGCGGTCTACGGCGAGCCCCGCCGCGTCCCGATCGCGGAGGCAGATCGCACCGAGCCGATCAATCCCTACGGCGCCACGAAGCTCGCTTTCGAGGGCGCCATGCGCTGGTTCGCGGCGGCGCATGACTTCCGCGCCATCAGCCTCCGCTACTTCAACGTTGCCGGGGCCACCGAGCGCAACGGCGAGGACCACGACCCGGAGACGCACCTCATCCCGCTCGTGCTGCGCGTGGCGGCCGGCGAGGCGACGCACGTCCAGATCTACGGCCAGGACTATCCGACGCCGGACGGAACCTGCATCCGCGACTTCGTGCACGTGCGTGACCTGGCCAATGCACACCTCCTGGCGCTCGAGGCGACCGGCGAGGGCGATTCGAGCCTCGAGGTCTACAACCTCGGCTCGGCCGCCGGATTCAGCGTCCGCGAGGTGGTCGAGGCGGCGCGCAAGTTGACCGGCCGCGCCATCCCGGCACGGCCGCTGAAGCGGCGGACCGGCGATCCGCCTGTGCTGGTCGCCTCCTCCCGGCGCGCCCGGCGCGAGCTCGGATGGTCGCCGCGGAGCTCGAGCCTCGAGCAGATGGTCGCCGACGCGTGGGCCTGGCGCCTCGCGCACCCGACGGGCTACGCGAAGGCCGGCGGGGGTGGTGGCGATGGCGAGGTTGCCGCCGGCGAGGCCGGCATGGCGGCCAGCGCGGCGAGAGCCTGAGAGAGCACTACCCCTCCGGCGTGGTACGCTTTTCGAAGCGGAGGCGCCAGCGGAGCGTCCATGGTGCGCGGGAGTCGCGCCCCTCCGGCTGATCGCCGCCCCGCCACAATCACCACATCGGAGAACCGTTTGCCAGAGACTGACACCCCAGCGGTGCGCCACAGGACCCGCTCCCGGCGTGCCGCCCCGCGACCGCGGCCGGCCGCGCCGTCACGAACCACCATCCGACCCACCACGGAGCCGTCCGGCGCCGACAGCGCCCTCGTGGCGGCGGCCATCGCCCAGGCCAGCCAGCACCGCTTCGGCGACATCGAGGTCCCGGTGACGATCGCCCGCGCGCTCGAGCGCATGGGCTACGTCACCCCCACCGAGGTGCAGGCGCGGGCTATTCCGCCCCTGCGCGCCGGAGAGGACCTCATCGGCCAGGCCCAGACCGGGACCGGCAAGACGGCCGCCTTCGGGATCCCGCTCGTCGAGCGGATCGACCCCGCGGCCGGCCACGTGCAGGCCCTGGTCCTGACCCCGACCCGCGAGCTCTGCGTGCAGGTGAGCGGCGAGATCGCCGCCCTCGGCCGCTTCCGCAACGTGCGCACCGTCGCGATCTACGGCGGCTCGAGCATGGACCGCCAGATCGCGGGGCTTCGCCGCGGCGCCCAGGTGGTGGTCGGGACGCCCGGCCGCGTCCTGGACCTCATCCGTCGCGGTGAGCTCCGCCTGGACCGGGTCCGCACCGTCATCCTCGACGAGGCGGACCGCATGCTCGACATGGGCTTCATCGTCGACGTCGAGACGATCCTTTCCCGCTGCCCCCGCCAGCGGCAGACAGCCCTCTTCAGCGCCACCATGCCGTACGCGATCCTCCGCATCTGCGACCGCTTCATGCGGCGCGACGCCCGGCAGATCACGATCCGGCCGGAGATCAAGACGGTCGAGACCGTACGCCAGCTCGTCTACTACGTGGCCGAGCAGGACAAGGTGAAGGCGCTCCTGGAGCTTTCCGACGGCTTCGGTTTCGACCGGCTGCTGGTCTTCCGCCACACCCAGATCGGCGTCGACCGGCTGGCCGCCACCCTGCGCCGGCGCGGTCAGAACGTCGCCGCCCTGCACGGCGGGCTCTCGCAGCGCGAGCGGGACCGCACCCTGGCCGACTTCAAGGCCGGCAAGATCCGCTTCCTGATCGCGACCAACGTGGCGAGCCGCGGGCTCGACATCACCGACCTGCCGTACGTGGTCAGCTACGACCTTCCCGAGGATGCGGACACGTACATCCACCGCGTGGGTCGCACCGGGCGCGCCGGCAAGGAGGGGACGGCCATCACCTTCGTCGGCGAGTGGGACCTCGACGCCTGGGACGCGATCCGCGCGACCGTCGGTGCGCCGGTGGAGGAGGGCGAGCTCAGCCTCTACGGCACCGCCTAGAGGCCTCCACGAGCCTGCGCCGCCCGCGCTCGTG
>CAYVLM010000062.1:5875-8855 GCA_964452225.1 uncultured Steroidobacteraceae bacterium
CTTCTGCCATGCGGGTACCACCATCAGTGGTGAGCCGATGGCGTTCGGGAGCCTCTGCCATGCGGGTACCACCATCAGTGGTGAGCCGATGGCGTTCGAGAGCCTCTGCCATTGAGGCACCACCCTCCGTGGTGGGCCGATGGCGTTCGAGAGCCTCTGCCATTGAGGCACCATCCCTGCTGGTAGGGGGTCAGACGTCGACGTCCGGCGGCTCCTCCGGGCCGATGTCGGCCATGGCCTCGGGCGCCTGCTGCGGAGTGCCGAGCAGGTCCCGCGCGAGCTGCTCGGCGCCCGGCGCGGCGAAGAGCGTGACGTGGTCTCCTGTCCGCAGCTCGACCGGGCCGCGAGGCACGATCACCTCCTCGCCGCGGAGCACGGCCACCAGCACCACCTGTCGCGGCCAGGCGACCGAGGCGACTGTCTTGCCCGCCAGCGGCGAGCGCTCGGTCAGATCGGCTGCGAGAAGGACTCCATCGGCGCCCAGCCCACGCACCTGGCGAACGTTGCCGGCCAGGGCGCGGCGGTAGGCTGCCATGGCGTCCCGGGCCGAGAGGATCCCGACGAGCTTCCCGTCTGCCACCACGGGCGCCCAGTCGGCGCCCTGATCGGCCAGGCTGCCCAGGGCGTCGTCGAGGCCGTCGTCCGACGTGACCACCGGCGCCGACCTGTCGGCGACCGAGCCGACCGTCGCCTCGGCATCGGCGCCGGTCAGCTCCTCGACGTTCACCACCCCCCGGACGGCGCCGTCCCGGTCAATGACCGGGGCGCCGGGCAGCGCGGCCTCCTCGAGACGCTTGAGCGCGTCCCGCACCGCGGTCGAGGCCTCGAAGGCCAGGCGTGGCCGCCGCGCGGCGTCGCCGACCGGGATCGAGGACATCAGCGGCATCGCGAACCGGAACCGATGGGCCGGCGACTGCTCGCGGCTGCGGAGCTGGCTGCGGTAGATCGTCTTGTCGCCCACGACCAGGGTGGCGATCCCGACCGCGATCATGGCAGGCGCCAGCATGGCGAGGTTGTCGGTCATCTCGGCCACCATCAGCATCACGGCCAGTGGCGCGTGGGCGATGCTGCCGAAGAGCGCCATCATCGACACGATCACGAACGCCGCCGGATCGTGCGGGACCGCGGGCATGAAGCCGAGCCTCTCGATGATGGTCCAGACCGAGGCGCCCAGCAGCCCGCCGATCACCATTCCCGGGCCGAAGACGCCGCCCGAGCCGCCCGAGCCGATCGAGAGGGCGGTGGCCGCGATGCGCAGGAAGGGCAGTGCCAGCACGGTCAGCAGCGGGAGCGCCAGGAGCGTGTCGCGGGTGAGGCCGGCCTGGACCCAGCCGTAGCCGGTCCCCAGCACCCCGGGAACCGCGATCCCGATGCAGCCGACCGCGAACCCGGCAATCGCCGGACGCACCTCCCGCGGGAGGCGCCACGTCTTGAACCAGTCCACCGCGCCGTAGAAGCCGGTGACGTACAGCCGGCCCACCAGACCCGCCAGCAGCCCGATGAAGGCGTAGTACAGGAGCTGGGTGGGGTTCGTGAAGTCGACAGTGGTCTGGCGCCCGAAGATGGGCTGGAAGCCGACGAAGGCTCCGAAGACCGAGAACGCCACGACCGAGGCCACGAACGAGGGAACCAGCGCCTCGGACTCGACATCCTCGCGGTACGGGATCTCGGCGCCGAGGATGGCGCCGCCGAGCGGCGCGCGGAAGATCGCGCCGATCCCGGCCGCGAGCCCGGAGGCGACGGCGATCCGGGCGTCGCGCGCGTCGAGGTCCAGGAAGCGCGCAAGGAACGAACCGAAGCCGGCGCCGATCTGGGCGGTGGGGCCTTCGCGGCCGCCGGAGCCGCCCGAGCCGATGGTGAGTGCCGACGCAACGAGCTTGACGAGCGGGATCCGGCTACGGACGCCCCGCGGGTTGTGGTGGAAGGCGTCGATGGCGGCGTCGGTGCCGTGACCCTCGGCCTCCGGCGCCAGACGGAACACGATGATGCCGGAGAGAAGCCCGCCCAGCCCGACCGCCACCGGCAGGAGCCACGGACGCGCGGCGTCGACGATCGGGTGGCCACCCTCGCCGGCCGGGGTTGCCGGCTCGAGGCCCGCGATCAGCCCGAGGAAGATGTGGCTCGCGAGCTCGAGGGTGCCGAAGAAGAGGGCCGCACCCAGGCCCGCGATGATGCCGATCAGGCCGCCGAGCACCACCCACTTGCGCAGGTAGGGCGCGGTGCGGATCCGCCGCCGGAGGCGGTCCATGGGAGCCAGTGACGCGGTCACGTGAGCTCGGCGATCGCGAAGGCGAGGCGTTCGAGCTCGGCGGTCAGCTCGAGTGACGGGGGGGCGGCGCGGACGATGCTTCGAATCCCGCGCCGTCGGTAGGCGACGATGGCATTGCGGACACGACGCCCTTCGGCAGTCAGCTGGACGCGGGTGGCCCGGCGGTCCGCCTGGTCACGCTCGGCGCTCAGGAGACCGCGGCGCTCGAGCCGGCGCAGGAGGCGGGAGGTCCCGGGAAGCGAGCCACCGAGGGCGTGGGCCACCTCGCCCACCCGCGCTCCGTGGGGCGCCTCGCCAAGGACCACGAGCGCCCGCCACTGCGGGATCGTCAGCTCGAGGCCCGGGGTCGCCTCCGCCAGGGCGCGGCTGGTCAGCGCTACCCCGGCGAAGACCAGGCGCTCGAGGGCCGCGGTCGGATTGGTTGCCACGGGTCAATTGTACATGGCTGGCCCTCTTCCCGTTTGCGGCCCGCGACCGGAGGGTGCGCCGCTGTCGCTGCCGGTCCGCTGCGGGTACCCTTTGGTGGTGCCGATGTCGTCCGATGCCCGAACCGCTCCTCCCGGCGCCGACCTGCCGCAGCTGGCGACCGCCGAGGATGCCGAGATCGCCAGCGTCGCCTGGGTCGTCGAGCCATGCTGGAAGGGCGTGCGCCTGCTGGCCCGGTGCTGGTGGCGCGCGAGAAAGTGATACACAGGGGCACGGAGCCACAAC
>CAYVLM010000063.1:0-8834 GCA_964452225.1 uncultured Steroidobacteraceae bacterium
GCGCGATGAGGGTGAGCACCCTGCAGATCAGCACCGGGAGGTACTGACCGAGGAGGCTCAGGCCGCCGTCTGCACCCGGCGCGGTCATGTCGGGGAAGCTACCCAGGATGACGAGGAGCACCACCGGCACCACGAGCCCAAGCCCCAGGTCGACCGGCACGCGGACGGCGAGCGTCCCCTCAATCCTGAGGAGCCGAACGTCATCCACTTGCGGGCCGTCCGCCCGCCGGCGCGGTTCGCGAGTGGCAGCGAAGTGTCAGACGGAAATGGCGTACAGGCGGCGCTTGCCCGGCAGCCCCCGGAGCTCGTGCTGGCCACGGTCCTCCATGGGCATGCCGGCATCGCCGGCGAGGGTCACCGTCGTGGCCGAGACCAGGACCTCCCCACCGCTCGCAAGCTCCATGATCCGGGCGGCCTCGTGGATGGCAACCCCGCGGACGTCGTCCTCCGCGAACTCCACCTCGCCGGTGTGCACCGCGGCCCGGATCTCCAGGTCGAGGTCGGCCGCAGCATCGCGCAGCGCGAGGGCGCAACGAAGCGCGCGGGCGGCGCCGTCGAAGGTGGCCAGCAGACCGTCGCCGGTGCTCTTGATGAGCCTGCCGCGGTACCGCGGCAGGATGTCCTCGGCCCGGGACATGTACGCGGCGAACAGATCGCCCCAGGCCCGGTCCCCGATGCGCGTGGCGATGCCGGTCGAATCGACCGTGTCGACGAACAGCACCGTGGCCAGCACGCGCTCGTTGAGCGACTCCAGCGGTCCCAGCCAGCCGCGTGCCCCGGTCCAGCCGACGGTCACGCATGGCTCGTCGCCCACCACCCAGGCGTCGTGCCCGGCCGGGAGGTCAATGACGTCGAGGGGCTCGAGCGTGAACTCGGTCCCGTCTCGCAGCAGGATCGTCTGCCGCCCGGAGATCACCACCCCCACGTGGCGCAGCTCGCACCACTCGGTGCCGACCAGCGGCTTGACATGGGTCGACCAGCGCCAGCCCGGCTGCTGGGTGTCGTAGCTGACCGTGAGGCCGCCGATCGTGACCTGCGCCGAGCTCACGGTCTCGAGCTCGATCAGCTCATCGGGCTCGGAGAAGCTGCGGACGTATCGGCTCGGACGAGTCTCGCTCACCGACCAAAGTATCAGCCTCTCGCGGCCCCGCGCCAAGAGCGGCGGGCGACCCGATCCGGCGCTCCGCTGGTCCTCAGGGACACACCGCGGCCTCGAGGAACGTCCCGAGCAGCCCCCGACTCTCCCCGCTGCGGGTCGGTCCCGCCAGTGGCTCAGCGCACCCCCGGCGGCCCCCCTGTGGGGTACACCTCAGCGCCTCCCGCCGGTCGCATCGTCGTCGCGCCGCCACCCCCGGATAGAGCCAAGCGTCCCGATCCTGGTGCAGACCGTCGATCGCCCCGTCCGGTACCTGGGCCCCAGCCGCTCACGCCTCCGCCCCAGCCCCTGGCAGCCGCCGATAGGTGGCATCGTCCACGTGCTCGCCCCACTCGCTCTCCGGGCCGGATCCGGGTGCTTCCCAGATCGCCAGGTGCGCCATGAACCGATCGGGTGCGGCGCCGTGCCAGTGCCACTCGCCGGGCGGGGCGACCACCGTGTCGCCGGGCCGGATTTCGACCACCTCCCCGCCGCGCGCCTGGACGCGTCCGACGCCCTCGAGCACGTGCAGGGCCTGGCCGACGGCGTGCGCGTGCCACGCGGTGCGTGCGCCGGGCGCGAAGCGGACCTCGTTGACGCGGACGCGCGAGGGCTCCTCACCGTGCGCGATCACGTCGATCCAGACGTCGCCGATGAACTTGTCGGAACCGCCTTTGGTTGATGGCTGGGAAGACTGCTTCTTCATCACCTGATTTTCGCTCAGGCAGATGCTCCCAGCTGGCGCTGGATCTCCTCAAGGCTCCGGCCCCGCGTCTCCGGGACCCGCATTGCGACGAAGCCGATGGCGACCACCCCAATGGCTGCGTAGAGCCAGAAGGCGCCCGGGCGCCCCAGGGCCCCGATGACGGTGAGGAAGGTGAAGGACACGATGAAGTTCATCGCCCAGTTCACCACCGACGACACGGAATCCGAGGCGCTGCGCACGTTGAGCGGGAAGATCTCGCTGATCATCAGCCAGAAGACCGGCCCCAGGCCGATGGCGAACGACGCGATGTACAGGAGCAACGCCCCGAGGGCCATGGCCGGCACATGCTGCTGGAGCCAGGCGAAGCGGAAGAAGAGGCCGAGCGCCACCAGGGCCACGACCAGCCCGACGGTGCCAACGAGCAGCAGCGGTCGCCGGCCGACCCTGTCGAGAAGCAGAACCGCCACGATGGTGAACGCGACGTTGGTGACGCCGATGAAGACCGTGTTGGTCAGCGCGCCTCCGGCGGAAAGGCCGGTGAACGACAGGATCGTCGGCGCGTAGTAGATGACGGTGTTGATCCCCACCAGCTGCTGGAAGGCAGCCAGGCCGACGCCCACGATGAGCATCGGTCTCACCGAGGGACCGAGCAGGGCAAGGTGCCCCGCTTTCTGCGCCGCGGCCCGCTCGATATCGGACAGCTCCTGCGCCACGTCAGCCTTGTCATGCACGCGTCGGAGGACGTCTCGTGCTTCGTCGTGCCGTCCCTTCTCCGCCAGCCACCTGGGGCTGGCCGGCACCGACAGCATGCCGAGCGCGAGCGCCAGGCCGGGGAGGACAGCAACGCCAACCATCCAGCGCCACTCGTCCGGCAGCCCCTTCAGCGCCCAGTTGCCGATGTAGGCGGCCAGGATCCCGCTGGTCAGCATCAGCTGGTTGAAGGCCACCAGTTCGCCCCGCATGCGCCGCGGGGCGATCTCGCTGATGAACATGGGGGCGATGAACGAGGCGGCGCCAACCGCCAGCCCGAGCACCAGGCGCGCCCCGATCAGCTGCCAGACCGACTGCGCCAGCGCCGATCCCAGGCCCCCGACGACGTAGAGCCATCCCGCGAAGATCAGGGTCCGGCGGCGCCCAAGCGTGTCCGCGAGGCGTCCACCCGCGAGGGCACCGACGACCGCTCCCAGCAGCAGGGACGCCACGATCGCCTGCTGGTCGAAGTCCGAGGTCGCGTGGAGGTCCTGCTTGATGTAGAGGAGCGCCCCGCCGATGACACCGGTGTCGTAGCCGAACAGGAAGCCACCGATGGCGGCCACCGCGGCGACACGCAGCACGAACCTGCTGCTGCCACCCTGGACGCGCCCAACGCTCAACCGACACCCCTGCCGGCAGACGAATCCACGTAGCCGGTGTATCGGACCGAGGCCTGGAACCCTATGCACTCGTAGATCGGCCGCCCCATCGAGCTGGCCTGCAGAGCGGCAGTGTCGCACCCGGCCGCGGCGCCGTCCGCAATCACCCGGGCGGTCATGGCCTCTCCGAATCCACGTCGTCGCGCAGTCGGGATGGTGGCGATGTCGTACACGCCAATCGTCCGACCGGTCCGCCAGCCGAGCCCGGCCGTCACCGGCTGGCCCTCGAGGTAGCCGAGGTAGACGGAACCCTCACGTCGATCGAGGAGCCCGACACCCATCGTCGCCTCGGCGACTGATGGGTCGGCGCCGAAGCCGACGGTGACTATGCGCCTGAAGTGCTCAAGCTCGGATTCATCGGCGACCCGCCGGATTTCGAAGCCTGGCTCAGGCTCCGTGGCCCTCGCCCGCCCGCTCAGCGGATACATGGTCATCGCCCGCGTCGCGGCATCGTCCGCAGCGACCAAGCCGAAACCGGCCATCAGTGGCTTGAACCGGTCGTCGACGCCTTCGCGGAGGCTGACCACGAACCGGTCGCCGCGCTCCCTGCCCAGGCGGACGCCGTCCTCGATGGCGGATGCGTCCGCGTCCGGACCTTCCACCAGGATCTGGTTGAAGAAGCGCATCGGGACGTGGCCAAGCAGGGTGACGATGCCGCGATCGCGCACCACGAGGCCATCCTCGTTCAGGGCGATCGAAGCCGCGAGGTACGCGATCCAGTTCTCATGCTCGAGCAGAGCGAGCGCGGAGGGATCCATCTCGCCACCCTAGCGCCGTGCCACTCGACGCACAAGCGCTCTGGGCGGGTGGACCGACGTCAACTGCCGGCGGCGGCTCTCGGGAAGAAGATGAGGAGGCTCCAGCCGGCCAACCCGGCGACGAGCACCAGCCGCAGGACCAGCGGCCAGCTCGTCTCCCACACCCACAGGCCGACAGTCACCGGCAGGAAGATGAGCCAGACGAGGCCCTGGATGATCCAGGGCAGACCGCGCAGCCAGTCCCAGGCAGCATCGACGCTGCCCTGGCCCCAGATCAGACCGATGGCGAACGCTGCCCACAGCAGGCCGAAGATGACGAAGGCGATTCCGCTGGAGGCAAGAAAGCCCGCCAGGTTGCCCATTCCCGCAGTCACCGTCTCGAATGCCCGCTCCATCCCTCCCTGCCTCCCTGCTGCGTTGCGTTCATCCGCCTCTGGTTCCTTGGTTGCCCTCATCCCGTTCACGCGGTTCTCTCCTTGCGCCGGCCGAGCAGCGCCCGCACGTTGAGCCTCGCGGGGGCAACGCTGCTCGCAGCCGTGCGGTCACATCCATGGCTCACCGAGTCAACCGATACGCTGCGCGTGGTGCCATACCTGTTTGTCGGAGCCTTCATCGTGCTCGTGGGAAGCGCGCTCCGTGCGACCGTGGCGACGAGACCGATCATCAGCCGCCGCCCGCGAGCAGCGCTGGTCGAACCCCTGACGGAGCGAGAGGTCGAGGTGCTGGCGCTCGCCGCCAGCGGCCTGAACACGCACCAGATCGCCGAGCGCCTGGTCCTGTCACGCAACACAGTGAAGACACACCTCACCCACGCATACGCCAAGCTCGGCGCGCACAACCGGGCCGAGGCCATCGCCGCAGGGCTGCACGCCGGCACCCTTGGCCGGCGAGAAGTCACCTCCCGGGCACCGCAGATCACGGCCGGGTATACGCGGCCCCAGCCGCAACACCGCATGGTGACGGGGAGGCGTCGAGCTGGCGCCTAGCGTGGTCGCGCCCGGGCTAGCCCGGACCCAGAGCTGCGGCCATTAGGGTGCGCCGATATCGATGCTCGTCTCAATGTGGCGCATGACAACGCCGCCTCCTATCCGGCTCGAGCCGCCTTCATGACGGCCTCGGCCGGCGCGGGCATTGGGTCGAGATAGGCCCGATAGCGAACCATCCTGCCGTCCTGCCAGCGGTGGGCAATGACACCCTCGACGCTGCCGCTGATCTCGCCCATCGTTGCCGTCATGGTGATCTCGGCAAGGATGCCGTCGTCGGACTCCATGAGCTCCCGGACGTCGACGCGTGAGCGGCTTGCGGCTGCCCACTGCTGCTGGTACCAGGCCAGCACCTCATCGGCCGTGCGCAGGGTCGCCGGCCCGGGGAGCACGAACTCGACGACTGGCGAGAGCAATGCGCGCATCGCCGCATGGTCTCGCCGGTTGTAGGCATCGACGTATTGAAGGGTCAATTCCTTCGGGGTTGCCACGGAACTCCTCCTGGGGCCGGCGGTCCTGCGGGCGGCGTTCTTCGGCCGTGGACGTGACGTCAGTCTAGGTCCGTGCCGTATGACAAGTATAGCCGCCGGCGCCGTCCTGCCGCGGCTCTGCCCGGCACCGCGGTACTCGTGGTTCGCGGCCGTACGCAGCCGGGCCGTCTTCGAGGACATGGGCCGCGGCCAACGAGCGCCGCCAGTTCCGACAACGGACGACGCCAAGACGACAGAGCCCACTCCGCCCATCGCGCAGTCGCCAGGGCTTGCCCAAGTGCGGTCAGCGGACGGGCGTCAGGAGATCGATGACATCGCGGCGCCGGTAGAACTCGATCTCGGGTCTCCCGGGGTCGTGGTCCGCGCGGCGCGCCAGCCACTTGAACGTCGGGGCGATCTGCCCGTAGATGGCAGGCGGTTCTCCCTGCAGTCGCACGCGAGCGTAGCGCCCTCCGGGGACGATCCCGGGTTCCAGTCCCAGCGCTTCGGGATCATCGCCGTCGCGCGTCTCGACGCACACCCGATACTCACCTGTCCCGGCATCGAAGAGGCCATAGAACCTGCGGCCGTGAAGCGATCCGACCCGCGCCTCCAGATCGGCCCACGCCCTGGTGATGGCTTCCTGCTCGTCCGCCACCCGCGCGAACATCACGGCGACGGCGTCACGTTCGACGATGGTGGTTAGCCGTGCATCGGTCACGGTGGCGAGTGTACGACGATGGCGCCCCCGGAGGGATTCGAACCCCCGACGCCGGCCTTAGGACGGCCGCGCTCTATCCACTGAGCTACGGGGGCGCCGCGCATCCATCGTACCCCGCCGGGTATCGTGAAGCGCGTGAGCGCCAGCCCGATGCCGACCGACGACCGCCATCGGCTCGTCCTCTACGAGCGCGACGGCTGCCACCTGTGCGAGGACGCAGCTGCCCAGCTGGACCGGCTTGTGGGGCCCGGCCGCTACGCGCGGGTGGACATCGACGCCGATGACGACCTGGTGATCCGCTACGGCTTCCGGGTCCCGGTCATCAGCCTGGACGGCATCGAACGCGCCGAGGCGCCTGTCGACCCGGCCGCGCTTCGCGCGGTTGCCGCCGAGCTCGCCGCCGTCACCACCAGGGCGCCGTTCATCTGGGGGTGGATGGTGCAGGCGAAGTAGAGCTGGCCGGGCTGCTGAGCGGGCACCGTGATGGTGGTCGTCTTGCCAGGCCCCGTGATGGTGTCGCCCTGGACGATCACGCTCTGCTTCGAGTTGTCCGTGTAGACGGTCACGTTGTGGGGCACGGACTCCTCGTTGGTGAACTTGATGATGATCGGGGTGCCGGCCGCCGCCTCGATGCACGGCGCGCTGAACTTGATGTTCTTCGCCGACAGCGCCACGGTGTTCGAGGCATCGGCCACCACGCAGGCGCCGGAGGGCGGAGGCGTCGCCGCCCCCGGTGCGGAGCAGGCGACCAGGAGCGCGACGATCGCCACGATCGTCGCGGGCACGGCGGACCGCTGGGCTCGGTTCACGGTGGGAAGGCTCCTCCTCACGTGGGCGCCGAAGGTAGGGCGCCGCAATCATAGCCGGGCGGTGACGGGCACGCCCGGGGCCTACTCCGCGGCCCGGATGCCGCCCTTCTCCGTCCGTTCGAGCTGGATCGGCATGGCTCCCGGATCGTGGGTGAAGTAGCACCACCAGCGCCCGCCAACGACCTGCCCGAGCAGCTGGTTGCGGATCTCCACCGCATCCACCGGGTAGTCGTCGTAGGCGCTGGTCCAGCGCACCGGCAGCTGCCAGCGGGTGGGGATCAGGTCGCCGAAGAGGATGGCCCGCGGCAGCGGCTCACCCTCCTGGCCCGGCGCCGGACGGGTGCCGAGCAGCACGGCCTGCGAGCCCCGCGTGTGGCCGCCGGTGCGCAGCACGCTGACGCCGGGCACGATCTCGACGTCGCCGTGGACCTCGGCCAGCTGCCCGGTGGTGCGAATCCGGTCGAGCTGCTCTGCCTCCATGATCCCCTGCAGGCGCAGCTCGTCGCCGCGGGCCGCCTCCACCTCGTCGCGCTGGACGACGTACCGGGCGCGGGGAAAGAGGGGATCGCCCGCTGCGTCGACCATGCCCCCAGCGTGGTCGTAGTGGAGGTGGCTGACGATCACGAAGTCGATGCTCTCCGGATCCTCCCCCAGCTCGCGGAGCGCGGTCGCCGGCTGCCCGCCCTCGACGCCCTTGATGTCGAGCTCCTTCTCGCTCATCCGCTCGCCGGTGCCGGTCTCGAGCAGCAGGCGCTTCCCGCCGGCCTCGACCAGGAGCAGGTTCAGCCGGCACAGGACGCGGCCGCGCTCATCGGTCTCCACCATGCGTGACCAGAGCGGCTTGGGCACTACGCCGAAGAAGCCACCGGCATCGGGCCGGAACCACCCGGCGCGCACCAGGCGCACCCGCACCCCGCCGGCGTACTCGCGCGCCTGGTCGGACGGCGTGATCTCGTACAGGGGCTCGGTGGAGATCATCGGACCAGGCGGTCGCGATCGAAGTCGCGGTAGTAGAGGCTGGCGGTCGGGTCACGCTGGCCCCGGTACTTGGAGCCGATGCGGGCGTCTCCGTAGGCGACATCCACCGGCGAGCTCATGCGCTGGAAGCTGATCTGGCCGATCTTCATCCCGTGGTAGAGGGTGATCGGCAGGTTGGCCACGTTCGACAGCTCCAGCGTGAGGTTGCCGTCCCAGCCCGGGTCCACGTAGCCCGCGGTCGAGTGGATGAGGAGGCCGAGCCGCCCGAGGGAGCTCTTGCCCTCGAGCCGGGCAACCAGGTCGTTCGGCAGGGCCACCCGCTCCAGCGTGGAGCCCAGGACGAACTCACCCGGGTGCAGGATGAAGGGCTGGTCCCCCTCGATCTCGACCAGCTCGGTCAGCTCCGGCTGCGGCTCGCGCACGTCGATGAACGGATAGCGGCTGTTGCGGAAGACGCGAAAGCGCCGGTCGAGATGCAGGTCCACGCTCGAGGGCTGGACCGCATCCGGCGTGAAGGGGTCGATCACGATCCGCCCCGCCTCGATGGCGGCCCGGATGTCGCGGTCGGAAAGGATCACTCCGTGGCGCCCTGCCGCTGGCTCATGAGCCGGTCCACCTCCCGCTTGAGGGTGTCGATGTCCTCGTACGAATGGTAGACCGATGCGAACCGGATGTACGCCAGCTGGTCGATGTCGCGCAGAGCATCGGTCGCCAGGCGCCCGATCTCCTTGCTGCTGATCTCCAGCTCGCCGCGAGCCCGGACGGTGCTCTCGATGTCGTCGACCGCCTGCTCGACCCGTTCCAGGGTGACCGGGCGCTTCTCGAGCGCCTTGAGGAGGCCGATGCGGACCTTGTTGCGATC
>CAYVLM010000064.1:0-8806 GCA_964452225.1 uncultured Steroidobacteraceae bacterium
GCGTCTCGGGCGATGGCGGCGGCGAATGCCTGGCGTGCGGTCAGGTAGGCACTGGCCCGGACGTTGATCGCCGGAACGGTGAAGTCGGCTGGCCCGAACTCGCCCCGACCGCGCGCCATGTACAGCTCGTGGATCGAGGCCGACGGACAGCCGAGCTCCTGGCTGGCCTCCCAGATCAGCCAGCGGGCCGCGTCGCGCAGCCCTGGATCGGGGTTGAAGACGGCCTCCTCGACCAGCCGGTCGACCACCGCGTCGCGGAAGCCGGCGGGATCGGTGACGGCCAGTCGGTTGCCGCGGATGGCGGCGGTCGGACCAAGGAGGTCAAGCAGCTCCTGCGTGGAGGAGACGGTCATGATGCTATTCCCTCTCCATGGGGATGTGCCCCCATCCTAGCGAAGGGCCGAGACGAGGGTGAAGGCCAGAAGGAAGGCGACGGGCAGGCCAATGGTCGCGGCGAGCAGGTACCAGTCGCGCGCCGCTCGGGCATCCGCCAGGCCGCGCTGCAGCAGGCGCCGCACCCACGACCGAACGGCGGTGAGCCCGGCCACGTAGAGCGCAGCACCCAGCGCCACGACGCTGATCGCCACGGGCCGCACCGTCTGGCAGCTGCCCAGCGAGAGCGGTCCGCCGGGCGGGCAGGGCCTGGACAGCTCCAGGCCGATGGCGCCCGCGGCGAGCGCCGTCACGACGAGAGACCAGACGAGGTGGCCGGCGAGGGACGGCTCGCCGCGACGATGCGGACGCGGCGGCGACGGCGTGGTCCCGGCCGGGTCAGCCAGCCTGGTATGCAGCCGAGCGTGCCTCGGCTTCCCGCGCCTCCCGGTGCGTCACGCGGCGGTACTCCACGTAGAGGAATGCCAGCGCTGCCGCTCCGAGGCCCGCCACCACCACGCCGAACACGATGGCGATCGGGAAGGAGACGCCTGCCACGGTGTCGACCGGGCCGTACCAGGTCTCGCCCGTCGCCGGGACCAGGGTCCCGCCGGCCATGTTGAAGGCCAGCCACGGGATCATGACCAGGTACACGAAGAGCATCTGCAGGAAGTCGATCACGCGGATGAAGGTCCAGGCGAACCCGCGCCGGCCACGAGCGGCCTGCGTCCAGAGCACCAGGATCACGAGCGCCAGGAAGTTCACGCCACCGGTCGTGGACGCGACGATGAATCCTGTCTGCGTGGTGAACTTCAGGAACGGAATGTACTCGGTGAAGCCGTAGTACATGTAGTTCGGGACGTAGGCCAGCAGGAAGTACACGAACAGGAAGAGCGGGACGCCCTTCAGGACGGCCACCAGCCACGTCTCGTAGCCGTAGAGCAGCCAGCTCATGAAGTCGTCGATCCGGCCGATCAGACCGGCGCCGATGGTGCGGGAGCGAGGGGTCGTCAGGCTCATGGCGGCGTCATCCCTGCTTCTGTGTCAGGAGGAAGGTGATGAGGGCCTGGAGCTGGTCGTTGCTGAGCGTCGACTCCGGGAAGGCGGGCATCCCGGTCGGCGTCCCGCCGTTGTAGTTGTTCGTGGAGTCGCGGATCCACTTGGTGAAGAAGGTTGCGGGGTCGGAGGCGTAGTCGGCCTTCATCTGGGACAGCCCGCTCGGGACGGTCGGCAGGCCCGTCCCAATCTCGTTTCCCACGTTCTGCAGGCTTGGATAGACCCCGGGGACGCCACCGAGATCGGCCTGGTGGCAGCTGACGCACCCGGCGGAGTTGAACACCTGCTGGCCCGCCGCGGCGGTGTTCGCGACCGGTGCCTGGCTGGCGTTCGCGTTCGCCAGCGCCCAGCCCGTGACGAGAGCGGTGAGGGCGTTGATCTGCTGCACGGTGAGCGGGCCACCGACCTCCGTGCTCCAGGCCGGCATGATCGAGCTGACGTTGCCCGAGACGACGACCCCGCCGAAGCGGATCACGAGGTTGACGTAGTCGGGGTTGACCTTGAGCTTGGCCGCCAGGCTGGGGCTGTGCAGGTTGGGGGCCAGGATGCCGTTCTGCCCCGGAACCGGGCCCCCCATGCCGTCCGCGCCGTGGCAGTTCGCGCAGCCGGCGGCGGCAGGATCGTTGGGGTTGACGGAGAAGACCTCCTTGGCGAAGGCCAGCTGGGCGGCCGCCGCGTCGGAGGTGCGGGTGGCGAGCCGGGACGAATCGGTCAGCCAGTAGAACACCGTGAAGAGCGCCAGCGCGCTGATCACGATGACCCCCAGCGTCTTGATCCGCATAAGCTCAGCTTCCTGTCAGATTCCTGCGCAGTGGTGCCCGGCGAGCTGATCCTTGGTGCGCTTGTCGAAGGTGACCGTGCCGACCGGCGGACCGGTCACGATGTGCCCGGTGTCCACCGTGTAGACATTGTTGCTGACGGACACCGGGAAGTGGTCCATGCCGCGAGGCGCCGGACCGTCGCGCTTCTCGCTCAGGATGGTGTACTTGCTGCCGTGGCACAGGCACTCGAACCAGTGGCTCTTCTCGCAGAGCGGCGGGATCTGGCAGCCCAGGTGCGGGCACTTGCGCCAGAGCGCCATCACCGAGCGATCCACGAAGGCGAGCGACTCGTCCACCTTGGCGCCCGGATCGCCGACGTTGGCCGGCTGGCCAAGCACCAGCTTCATGCCCGCCGGAACGTTCACGAAGAAGAGGCGCGCCTTCTGGTACGTGTAGGGCTGACCCTTCGCCCAATCGGGCCAGACGGTCAGGATGTCCTGAGCCGTGCCGAGGGCCACCTTCCCACCGAACCCACCGGTGAGATTGGGCCAGAGGAAGGCGAAGGTGCCCCCCAGGAACTCCAGGCTGAGGAGGCCGATGCCGGCTCCGAGCATCCGGCGCATGAACGTGCGTCGGCTGATCTCACCGATCGGCTGCCCCGATACGGGGCCGTAGGAGAGATTCGTCTTGCTCATAGGTTGAAGAAGATCCCCTGCCAAGGCCAGACCCAGTTCCATCCCGGGCCGCGGAAGAAGGAGCCGATGAAGGTCACCAGCAGGCCGCCAACCATGAGGCACATGAAGAAGACCCAGATCAGCTTTCGGTCGCGGGCCGCCTTGAACGGAGATCGGTCGACGAACGGGACGAGCGCCAGCCCCACCAGGTAGATCGTCGGCACGAACACGCCGGCGACGGTGGGGTTGAAGTAGCTGAGGATCTCCTGGAGACCCAGGAAGTACCAGGGCGCCTTGGCGACGTGCGGCGTGTTGCCGGCGTTGGCCATCTGCTCCAGGGGCGCCTGGATGAGGAACGAGGTCACGACCAGGAGGCCCATGATCAGCGCCGCCATCAGGAACTCGGCGCGGAGCAGGTGCGGCCAGGTCAGGACCGTCTCATCCGGACGCTTGTCGACGCGGACCATCGATTCCTGCTTGACGTAGGCGAGCAGCCGGAAGCGCTCGGTTCCCGGCACGCCGGGAGGACCGGGGAGCTTTGGCCCGCCTCCGCGCTCGACGACCGGCACCTGCGGGGCCTGGGTCGGAGCGTTCTTGTCGGCGGTCGCGTTCGGCCGCTTCTCGATGGTCATCGCTCAGTCAGCTCCCGAGTCCATCGCTCATCAGACCGGCCCGCTGATGCCGCCGTCCTTCCGGATCCTCCAGAAGTGGACGATCATCAGGATGGCGGCGATGAGCGGGAACGCGATCACGTGGAACACGTAGAACCGCAGGAGCGTGTTCTGCCCCACCTCGATGCCGCCGAGCAGGAACAGCTGCGACTGCGACGGGATGAGTGGAGCGTAGGTTGCCATCTGGGAGCCGACGGTGACCGCCCAGAAGGCGATCTGGTCCCACGGCAGCAGGTAGCCGGTGAAGCTCAGCCACAGGGTGGAGAAGAGGAGCAGGACCCCGATCACCCAGTTGAACTCGCGCGGCGGCTTGTACGCGCCGTGGTAGAAGACCCGGATCATGTGCAGGAAGACGGTGAGCACCATGAGGTGGGCCGCCCACCGGTGCATGTTGCGGACCAGCGTCCCGAAGGCCACCGAGTTCTCGATCGAGAGGATGTCCTGGTACGCGCGGCTGACATCGGGCACGTAGAAGAACATCAGGTAGAGCCCGGTGACGGTGAGAACCAGGAACAGGAAGAAGCTGATCCCGCCCAGGCAGAACGTGTACGTGTAGCGGACCGCGTGCCTCTTGACCCGCACCGGATGCAGGTGGAGGAAGACGTTGTTCATGACCGCCAGCGCGCGGGTCCGGCTGGTGCTCGGGTACGGCTGGCGGAAGAGGGACCGCCAGATCTGCGTCTCCTTCAGGCCGCGGTAGAGATCTCCGGGTCCGGGGAAGCTCATCGCCGCACCGCCACGCCGGCCTCCTGGCCGATCTGTCCGAGGACGTTGTCCTTGTAGCTCTCCAACAGAACCTTCCCGTCAGGGGTGAACCGTTCGAGCTCGAAGCGGTCCATCGTGATGCAGTTGGTCGGGCAACGTTCGACGCAGAGGTTGCAGCGAATGCAGCGCTCCTCGTCGATGATCATGGCGATCCCGCGCGGCCAGGACTGGAAGATCTCGATCTCCGGGTCATCGCCGCCGACCTGCGCCTTGTCGACCATGTAGATCACGCCCTCGGGGCAGACGTCGGCGCAGAGTCCGCACAGGATACAGCGGGGTCCGTCGATGTTGATGTTGTGGTTGCACTGCAGGCAGCGCGCGCCCTCCTCGATTGCGCTGCGGGTGTCGTAGCCCACCTCCACGAGGCTCGTGAAGTCCCGGCGCAGCTCGGGCGGCGCCATGGGGACGTGGTGCCGCTCGAATCCCTCGTAGTCCTTTGGCATGTCGTGCTCGAGCGCCTGGGTGATCACCGCGCGGTTGATCACCGGCAGCTCCTCGAGGTCCGTCCCGCGCGCCCCGGAGAGCCATCGATCCACGGATCGGGCGGCGCGACGGCCCCGCCCGGCAGACTCGATGATGGTGGCGGGACCCGTCACGAAGTCCCCGCAGGCGAAGACGCCGTCGACGTTCGTCTCGAAGCTGTCCGGGTTGATGGTCACGTACCCGCGCCCGAACGCGAAGCCGCCCTCGCGCGCGGCACCGTTGCCGTCTCCTCCCTCGCCCGCGGGTCCGCGCGGCGCGCCGTTGGCCGGCGGCGTACGCCACGAGGTGATGGAGCCGCCCTCCACCACGGTGCGGGTGTCGGTCACGCCGAGATGGCGGTTGAGCTGCGACCCGTACTCACCGAGCACGTTGTTGTCGGCCGCCTGGCTGGTGCAGGGAATGACCATGTCGCACGCGACGTCGAACTCGCTCCCGGGGATCGGCTCCGCGCGGCGCCGGCCGGATGCGTCGGGTGCTCCGAGGCGGGTGCGCTGGAAACGCATGCCGACGACCTTGCCGTGCTCGTCGCCCAGCACCTCCACGGGAGAAGCGAAGAACTCGAACCGGACGCCCTCGAAGCGCGTCTCGTGCTGCTCCTCCTCGTCCACGACCATCTCGTCAGGCCCGCGCCGGTAGAGGATCGTGGACGTCTTGGCGCCGAGCCGCAGCGCGGTGCGGGACGAGTCCATGGCGGTGTAGCCGCCCCCGATGATCAGGACGTGCTCGCCCACCCACTGCTCCTGGCCGAGGTTGGCTCGCTTGAGGAAGTCGACGCCGTAGATGACCCCGTCGAACTCCTCCCCGGGCACGTTGATGGCCACCGGGAACATGCAGCCCGTGGCAACCACCACCGCGTCATGCCGCGCACGGAGCTCGTCGAGCGTGATGTCGCGGCCGATCTCCACGTTGTAGTGGAACTCCACGCCGTGCTTCGCCACCCAGGCCACGTCGAGCTCGATGACGTCGCGCGGCAGCCGGAAGGCCGGGACGCCGATCAGGGTAGTGCCACCCCCGGAGGGCAGCGCCTCGTAGATGTGCACCTCGTGACCGAAGCTCGCCAGGTCCCTGGCCGCCGACAGCCCGGCGGGACCGGCGCCCACCACGGCAACGCTGCGTCCGCTGGGGGGCGCCACCACGACGTGGTCGGGCATGTTGTTCGCGTAGTGCCAGTCGACCAGGAAGCGCTTCATGGCCCGGATCGAGAGCGGCTTGTCGATGTCCGCCCGTCGACAGGCCTTCTCGCACGGCGCGCTGCAGACGTAGCCGCAGATGGCGGCAACCGGGTTGGGGTCGCGGGCCAGGATGTAGCCCTCCTCGAAGCGCCCCTCGGCGGCAAGCATCAGGTAGCCCCGGCAGTTCGTGTTGACGGGGCAGCCTTCCTGGCACTCGATGTTGCACTGCAACCAATCGACGCCAACTTCGGCAGTCTGAAACCGGAGCGGGATTGCGTTCTCGGAGATCAAAGGCGTCGTCGCTCGGTCTTGTTCCGCACACGGCGGATGAGGGGGCGGAGTCGCGGCCGCTCGATGCTACCGTCCGCGCGGTTTGCGTGTCAAAGATTTTTCCCGCTCGGAATGCGCGTTCGATCAGCGGAAGAAATGGGCTTCCATGATCGCGCGCGTGATGGGCGCGGCGAAGTCACCGCCGTTGCCGAGGGGCACGGTGACCACCACGGTTGCCACCGCGATGGTCGGATTGGTCATTGGCGCGAAGCCCGGGAACCAGGCGTCGGGGTCCGGTCCGCCGGTCTCGGCCGTCCCGCTCTTTCCGGCGGCCGCGATGGGGAAGCCGAGGAAGGCCCGGTACGCCGTCCCGAGCGGAGAGGTGACCACGGCCCGCATGGTGCTGACGACGTAGTCCATCACCGACTTGCGGAGCGGGATGATGTGATGGTAGGTGGGGCGGCTCTGGTAGATGACCGTCCCGTCCGGAAGCGTGGCCCGGGACACGATGTGCGGCACCCACAGGACCCCCCGGTTGCCCCATGCGGCATAGGCGGTCGCCAGCTGGAGGGGTGTGCCCAGGTACGATCCCTGACCGATGGCGAGCTGGATCTGGTCGAAGGGCCCGTAGGGCGAGTACTGGCCGTTCCAGCGCTTGTGGGTCTTGAAGTAGGCGGCATCGGGCAGGACGCCGGCGGCCTCCGGCAAGAAGGGGATCCCGGTCACCTCTCCGAACCCGAAGCTGCTGATCAGGTCGGTGAGGGCGGTCTTGCTCTTCCCGTAGAGCCGGATGCTGAGCGGCATGTAGGTCGTGTTGCAGCTGAGCGCCATGGTGTCGGTCCAGGTGCGGAGCCCGGGGAGCGACTCGCGCATCCAGTTCTGGAACGTGAAGCCGCTGTAGGTCCAGGTGGACGGGCAGAGCATCCGGTCGGTGGTCTTCACGGTCCCGGTCTGGAGCGCCGCGCCCAGCGTGAAGGGCTTGAAGTCAGAGCCGGCCGGATACGTGCCAAGGACCGCCTTGTCGATGATCTGCTCCGAGCTCGGCCGCGGAAGCTTGACCCCCTTGAGGGTGGTGCCCAGGGTCATGGCGTTCGGGTCGAAGCGCGGCAGCGAGGCGAGAACCCACACGTCGCCGCTCCTCGGATCAATGGCCGCGCTGGCGACCCGCGGGTAGCGGGCCATGGCAGCCTCTGCCGCGCGCTGCAGCTTCGGCTGGAGGGTGATGGTCAGGTTGGCGCCGGGGACCATGGGCCTGGCGAGCACCGCCACCGGTTCCTGGCCGGGACGGACCGCCTCCAGGGTGAAGCCCGGTGAGCCGCGCAGCAGGTCCTCGGCACCCCGCTCGAGACCGCTGCGGCCGACCCAGTCCCCCACCTCGTAGCCCTTGGCGGCGAGGGTCTTCATGTCGGCGGAGGTGACCCTGCTGACGTAGCCGATCGCCTGCCCGGCCAGGTACTCCTGGGGATAGACCCGCATGCCGTCGGCCCGGGTCTCGGCGAACACGGTGCCATTGGCGGACTCGATCCTGCCGCGCGGCGAGGTCTGCCGCGTGAGCGCCAGGGTCCCGTCTGACCCCAGCTCCGGGAAGAGCCACGCCGGGCTCCAGCGGACCTGCCAATCCGAGGCGCCCTGCACCATGACCACCCTCCGGTCGAGCCCGACGTCGCCCAGGAGGTCCGTGGTGATGTCGATCCGTGCGTCAACGGCGAGGGCCGGCACGGGGCCGGCGACCACTGGTCCGAGGCTGGGGGCGGGGCTCGGGGAGGCCGATGCGGTTGCCGCTGCACTCGGAGAAGCCGCGGACGCTGCGCTCGAGGCCAGCGGTGCCGCCGTGCCGATGCCGGCCGATGCCACCGGCGATGCTGTCGATGCCGAACCCGTCGCGCTACCCGATGCCGACGGAGGCGTCGGGGTCGGCGTGGTGGACGGCAGCAGATCCGGCTGAGCCGGCCCGGGCGCAATGCTGGTTGCCGTCAAAGGGCCGGTCGCGTAGGTGATCTTGGTGACCCGCACCAGGCTCGCGAACTGGCTGAAGAGCCCGACGAACCGATCGTGGCCGTAGGTCGCCTGGTCCGCCGGGGCGAGCAGCTCCCACATGCCCTCGTAGCTGTCCGACTGCCACGCGGCAAGGAAGGCGCCCGCCACGAGGGAGGCGCTCGCCGGCGACAGCGTGGGCGCCGGCGTGGGATACGGGGTCGGGCTGATGGTCGGCTGCGCCGAGCAGGCGGCGAGCGCCAGCGACCCGATGAGCAGGCCGGCCGTCCGGCGCTGCAGCGCCGTCCCCCGCCGAACGGTCATCGCGCCAGCATGACCCGCCGGAACCCCTCGGCGGCCCGGTAGCCGGCTCGTTCGCCGAGCTCTTCCGACGTCCGGCGGAGCCAGCGCTCCGTGTCGGCGAAGGTGCGGAACTGGCTCTCGTGGCAGCGCAGCGCGGCGATCTTGCGGTCGAGCGTGTCACCAATGTCCACGAGCTCGTTCGCTTCGTTGGTGCTCCACAGGAAGAGCTCGGCGACCTTCCAGGGCTGGAGGCCGGCGTCGAGGTGCTCGTGGAAGTTCAAGGGGTCACGGGCGGTGGGGAAGAC
>CAYVLM010000065.1:0-5372 GCA_964452225.1 uncultured Steroidobacteraceae bacterium
CAGCACCGTCGCCTGGGCGCCAGCCTGGACTGGACGCGGATGCACTTCACGATGGATCCGCAGAGCGCGCGTGCCGTGCGGGTTGCCTTCAAACGGCTGTGGGACGCCGGTCTCGCCTATCGCGGCGAGGCGCTCGTCAACTGGTGCCCGCGCTGCCGGACCACGATCAGCGACCTGGAGAACGTCAAGCGCGAGGAGAACGGGACCCTGTGGACGATCCGCTATCACCTGGCGGATGCCGGCGGCGCACCTGACCCGTCGACCTGGATCAGCGTCGCCACGACCCGCCCGGAGACGATGTTCGGCGACACCGCGGTGGCGGTGCACCCCGATGATGACCGGTACCGATCCTTCGTCGGACGCGACGCGATCCTGCCGTTCCTCGGTCGTCGGCTGCCGATCGTCGCCGACGCGCACGTCGACCCCGCCTTCGGCACCGGAGCGGTGAAGATCACGCCGGCGCACGACTTCGACGACTACGAGATCGGCCGGCGCCACGACCTGCAGATGCTCACCGTCCTGGACGAGGATGCCCGCCTCACGGAGGCGGCCGGGCCGTTCGCCGGACTGGACATTCCCGAGGCGAGGCAGGCCATCCTGGCACGCCTCGCACAGATGGGCGACCTGGAAGGCGAGTCGCCGCACCAGATGGTGATCGGCCGCTGCGATCGCTGCGGGACCGTGGTCGAGCCGCGCCTCTCGGTGCAGTGGTTCATCAACGTCAAGCCGCTCGCCGAGCGCGCCCACGCGTCCGTCCGGGAAGGGCGGACGCGGGTCATCCCTGCCCACCACGAGAAGGTCTTCGCCCACTGGATGGAGAACATCCACGACTGGGCCGTGGGCCGCCAGCTCTGGTGGGGCCATCGGATTCCCGCCTGGTACTGCCCCGACGGGCACATCACCGTGTCCGATCTCGAGGATGGCCCCGCCGCCTGCGACACGTGCGGACGGCCAGCGGGGGAGCTTACCCAGGAGACCGACATCTTCGACACCTGGTTCAGCAGCGGGCTCTGGCCGTTCTCCACCCTCGGCTGGCCCGACACCACCCCCGACCTGGTGCGCTTCTACCCGACGTCGGTCATGGAGACCGCGTACGAGATCCTCTTCTTCTGGGTGGCCCGGATGATGATGCTCGGCCTCTTCTGCACCGATGTCGAGCCGTTCCACACCGTCTACCTGCACGGGATCGTCCGCGATCCGTACGGCCAGAAGATGAGCAAGACCAAGGGCAACGTGGTCGATCCGCTCGAGATGATCGGCGAGATCGGTGCCGATGCGCTGCGCTTCGCGCTGGTCTCGGGCAACGCGCCCGGTGTCGACCAGCGGCTCACCACCTCCAAGCTGACCGGCGGGCGGAACTTCACGAACAAGCTGTGGAATGCGGCACGCTTCGTTCTCTCGTCCAGGCCGGAGCCGATGGCTGCGCCCGAGGGCGATCCGTCGCTCCCGGAGCGATGGATCGGCTCACGCCTGGCGGACGCCGCCGCGCGCGCCACCCGCCAGCTCGACGCGCTGGACCTGGCCGGCTACGCGGCAACGGTGTACGAGGTCGCCTGGAGCGACTACTGCGACTGGTTCCTCGAGGCCGCAAAGACCGAGCTCCGACGCCCCGACGCGAGCGCCGGCGTCCGCGCCCGCACCTGGCGCACCGCGGCGCAGGCGCTGGGCGAGCTCCTGCGCCTGCTCCATCCGCTGCTGCCGTTCGTCACGGAGGAGATCTGGTCGATCCTCGGGGCGGTGGAGCCCGCCGCCACCGCCGGCGAGCCGCTCCTGATCAGCGCGCGCTGGCCAACTGCGGCCCAGCGTGACCCGGCCGCCGAGGCGCAGTTCGGCAGCGCCGCGGAGCTGATCCGCGGGGTCCGCAACGCGCGCACCGCGTCGGGCGTGCCCGCGGGCAGCATCCTGTCGCTCGACATTGCGCCCCCCGACGACGCAACGTACGCGACCGCAGCCGGTACCGCGGTCTACGTCGATGCGCTCGCGCGCGTTTCGTCCACCGTTCATCGGCCGGGATCTGCTGCCCCTCCCATCGATCGCGTGCTGCCGACGCCGCTCGGGCCCGCCTGGCTCGGTGCCGACCGGGAGGCCGAGGCGCGGCTTGCCGGACAGCGCCGCGAGGAGGCCGGGCGGCTCGCGGCCGGGATCGAGCGCCTGAGGTCCCTGCTCGCCAACGAGGCGTTCACCGGCAGGGCACCCGCGGGGGTGGTCGACAAGGAGCGGGCGCGGCTGCGCGATCTCGAAGAGCGGCTGGCGCAGCTCGGTGGCTGACCCGATGGACCTGGGGCGGCGGGTCCGGGCCGGGCTGCTAGAATCCGGCTCGCTGTCCGCTCGGGGCTGATCGTCCATGTCGTTCCTCAGGCGCAAGAGAGAGCCGGAGCCGCCACCCCCGCCCACGCCGGTGGTGGAGGAGGTGACCGGCCAGCAGTACGTCCTCAAGCTGGCGTACATGGGTCGCAGCAGCGACGGCCTCCGGCTGCCGTCCGATCCGGCCGTGCTCGGCACGCTGCCGCGGATCGTGGAGCCGCTGAGCCAGACGCCGGTCGACGTGATCCAGCCCCTGCCCATCGAGTACGCGGGCGCGGCACCCACCATCGAGCGATTCAACGAGATGCAGCAATGGGTGCTTGCGCGCCGTGATATCGGGCCGATCGCCCGCCACGCGCTCTACGTGCTCGAGCTGACCGATGCGCTCGACATGACCGTCGACACGTTCGCCTGCGGGCTGCTCCACGGGGAGACCGACACCAGCGGCTACCCGGAATACAACGCGATCGTCGGCGGGCTCGCCAGCCACTTCGACGAGCTCTCCGGCGAGCTGATCGTGCGGGCGGTGGTCGGCTGGGGCGGCAAGGGGCTGCGCGGCGACACCGAGCGGATCGGGCAGCGCATGCTGAGCTCGCTCTACCAGCAGGTGCTGGCGAGCGGGGTCAGCCTCGGGGCGGCCGAGCAGGCGAGGGCGCCGCAGCCGGCCGGCGGAACTGCGGGCCTCACCTGCGCCCACTGCGGCTTCGAGGCCCAGACCGACAGCACCTTCTACTGCCCCAAGTGCGGGATGCGGATGTCGCGTTCGTGAGGGCGTCCCGGACCGGGGTCTGGTACCTTCGGTGGGGTGGCGGGTAGGCCGCAGTCCCATTGTCGTGCGGGATGGTGCGGCAGACACTGGTGCGGTCCGGAACCGTACGAACCGCGAAGGATCTGATGGAACGACCCACCGTCCTGCTGGCCCTCGACCCTGCTGCCCTCCCCTCGACGGAGGAGACCCTGCGCAAGGCCGGGTACGAGACCATGCGCGTGCCGGAGCCCTCTGACCTGATGCACCGGGAACGGCCTGACCTGGCGGTGCTCGACGCGGAGTTCGACCCGCTCACCTCGGAGGCCGTCCACCACTGGCTGGCCGGAAGGGAGGGTGAGACGGCAACCCCCGCAATCATCCTGTTCGGCGAGGAGCCACCCTCATACGGGTCGGTGCAGGACGAGTTCGCCATGAAGCCCTGCCCGCCCGAGGCGCTCGTGTACCGCCTTCAGGCCCTGACTATCCGCGCGGGCAAGCAGACCGTTGAGATCCCCACCGCGGCGACGCCCCAGGCCGGTGACGGCGAGCTCATGGGAGAGGGACGCGTGATCAGCGTGTTCGCTCCCAAGGGCGGTGTCGGCAAGACCACGGTGGCCGTGAACATGGCGGTGGCCCTACGCGAGCAGACCCGGGACCGGGTCCTCCTCTTCGACGCCGATGTCGGCGTCGGCAACGTGACCTCGGTTCTCGAGGTGCCGTTCCGCTACGGGCTCGCGGACCTGGCGGACAGTGCGCCCCAGGAGTGGACCGATGCCGCCTTCGAGCACATCACGTCCGTGCACGAGCCGAGCGGGGTTCGGGTCCTGACCTGGGGGAAGGACCCGGGCGACTCCGAGCGCATCGGGGTCGACCTGCTCCTCGCCGCCCTGCGCTGGGCAAAGGCCCACAACGCCTATGTGGTCGTGGACAACCACCCCGGTTACGACGACCGGACCATGGCCATGCTGACGCTCTCCAGCGAGATCTTCCTGGTCGTCACGCCGGAGGTCGGGGCGGTTCGCAACAGCAGCCAGTTCCTTGACCTGGCACGCGAGGTGGGCCTGGGGGAGATCATTCGCGTCGTTGTCAATCGGGCGAACCACGGGATCGCGCTGAACGACATGTCGCAGACGCTGCGCCTGCCGATCTCGGCGACGATCGTGTCCAACGGGCCAAAGGCCGTGATCGCGGCGAACGAGGGGAGGCCCATCATCACCAAGTTCCCTCGGGAACGGATCACCCAGGACCTGCACTCGGTCGCCCGGCTGGTCACGCATCCGGCCGCCGTCGAGCTCGCCCCGGCCTCAAAGGGGCGCTGGTGGGCTCGCCTGGGCACTCGCACGTCGAACGCCTGACCACCCCCGACGTTGCATCGGCGGACGCCGGCTGCCAGAATTCGGCCCGCTCGCGCGCGTACCGCACCGGAGCGCGTGCGCCGACCACCCTCCGCGATCCGGTTGATGCCGTGCCGACCTACGACTACCAGTGCCGCAGCTGCGGCCAAATCACCGAAGTGGTCCACCCCATGACCGAGGAAGGACCCACGACCTGCGAACGCTGCGGCGGTCAGCTCCGCCGTGTCCTGTACCCGACGAGCATCATCTTCAAGGGCAGCGGCTTCTACAGCACGGACTCTCGATCTTCATCCAACGGCTCGCGCCGGGGCTCCGGCAGCGCCGGTGGGACGGGGAGCGGCCCCGAACGCAAGGAGACCGGGTCGACCGGTGAGAAGGGAGCGTCCGGCGGGACCGACAAGGGGAGCAGCGGGCCGAAGCCCGGATCGTCAAAGCCCGCCGGCTGACCGCCGGCGCCGGATGCCGAGGCTCAGGCCGACCGGGCCTGGCGGGTGCCGCATCGGCGGCAGAAGCGTGCGCTGGATGACAGCGACAGCCCGCAGGCGCCGCAGCTCTGCACTGCGATGGCGCTGCCGAGTCCCGTCACCTCGCGGGTCGACGCATCCCAGAGGGTGCTCGTCGACCCCACCGTCCGCTGGGTGAGCTCGGCAGGATGCACGGCTGCGCCGCTGGACCGATACGGCAGAACGCCGGGGCGCTCCGGCGTGACCGCGCCGACCCCTGGATCCTCCAGCCCCAGCAGATCGAGCTGAGCTCTGCGGGCCGCCAGTGCCTCGGGGTCGATCTCGACGGGCTGCTCGGAACGCCGAGGGGGGAGGTGCAGGATCGTTTCGGCGATCGGCCTGATGGGCTCGACCTCGGGCGGCGCGGGCTCCTCGGCAACGATCGGCTCGGGCTCCGCCTGCGGCGCGGGCTCGACCTCGGGCGGCGCGGGCTCCTCGGCAACGATCGGCTCGGGCTCCGCC
>CAYVLM010000065.1:5472-8796 GCA_964452225.1 uncultured Steroidobacteraceae bacterium
CGGCGCGGGCTCGACCTCGGGCGGCGCGGGCTCCTCGGCAACGATCGGCTCGGGCGGGATCTCCGCGCCCCACGCGACCTCCAGGTCGGGCAGCGTTTCCTCGATCGGACGTCGAAGCTCGATCTCGGTGTCCTCTTCCCAGGCGAGGACCTGCATCGGCGACGGACCAACGATTTCGGGCGGCGCGGGCTCCTCGGCAGCGACCGGCTCGGGCTCGGGTGCGGGCCGGGTCTCGAGCGGGGTGCCGGTCCCCTCGGCGACCAGGTCTGTCTGCGGCCAGGATTCCACGCCCAGCCGTCGTGAGATTTCGTCCACCGCGAGCTCGGACTCCGCGGCGTGCATCGCCTGGTGGTCTGCCAGGTACGCCGCCTCGAGCTGGTCGACCAGGTCGTCCTTGCCCGGGATCGGCGCGCATGACCGGCAGCGACCGGCGTCGTCGTTCCAGCAGTTCGTGCACGCGTACTGCCGGCAGCCGATGCAGAAGCTGAACGTGTCGTGGAATGCCTCGAGCTGCCTGGACGCGAGCGTCTCTTCCTCGCTGCGCATGGCGTCGCCGATGGCGTCGCCCAGGGCGTCCTGGCTCATGATGTAGTTGCGAAGACCCGAGACGAGCCCGCGCGTCTTGCGCAGGGGGCTCAGCTGCGTCGGCGACTGGAACTCATAGCGCGTGCCGCAGCGCTCGCAGAAGGATTCGGTCAGTGCTTCTGGCATTCTCGGGTCTGGCACCTGCCTGGCAGCATCGGGCCGCCAGTATACCGAGGGTTCCCCGGAGGGCCGTGAGGGGGCATTGGTACCCGGCCGATGACCCCGGAAGTACCCTCCGCTCGAGACGGTGACCGCCCCTCGGCAGGCGGCGCCGATCGACCCGTTGGCCCATGCTAGGATCGGCCGCGATGGGCATCCTGCAGCGCGTCGAGAGCTTCCTCGAGCGTGTCTTCGAAGGGCCGGCCGGGCGCCTCGGCGCGAAGTTGCAGCCGGTGAGCCTGGCGAAGCGGATCGAGCGCGCCATGGACACGACGAAGTCGTACCAGGCGGACGGTGTCATCGTCCCCAACGTGTACGACCTGCATCTCCATCCCGCCGACTTCGCGAGCTTCGCGTCGTACCGGTCCGCGCTGGAGGATGACCTGGCCCATGGCGTGCTCGCGCGGGCACGGCACGAGCACTACACGCTGGTCGCGCGACCGAGGGTGCACCTGGCCGCGGACGGCACCGTTCCCCGCGGTGACATGCGCGTGGCAGCCCGGGTGGTGGACGACGTGGGCGAGCGAACCCGCCCGGACCGGCCGATGCCGGTGCCGACCGACACGGTGGTCCTGCATTCGAACGAAGCCGTGGACGCGGAGGCGACGCTCCGGGCCTACCTGATCGTTGCCACCGACGACGGGCCGCAGGTCGAGTTCGACCTTGACGGGCCCTTGATCAGCATCGGACGGGCGAGCGACAACGACGTCATCGTCGATGATCCGATGGTCAGCCGCCACCACTGCCAGCTCAAGCTCCAGCACGGTGCGTATGGCTTGGTGGACCTCGGCAGCAGGAATGGCTCCACGGTAAACGGCCAATCGGTCCAGGAGGTGGCGCTCGGTCCCGGCGACCTTATCCGGATCGGCGGCACCTCCATCGAGTTCGGGGTTCGCGGATGACCGATGAGGCGCTCCGGATCCTGATCCTGGTCGCCCAGTTCGCCTTCGTGGCCCTTCTCTACGTGGTCCTCTTCGGCTTTGCCCGGGCCCTGCTCCGCGACCTGCGCAGCGCCGAGCGGACGCAGGAGGTCGCCCGGCAGGGGATTGGCCGCCTCACCGTGCTCGAGTCCCCGACCGACGAGCCTCCCGTGGGCCACAGCATCGCCCTCGGTCCCATCAACTCGATCGGGCGAAACGTGAACAGCACGATCTTCGTGGAGGACGACTTCGCGAGCGCCACGCACGCCATGCTCACCTTTCGCGGACGGTCCTGGTTCGTGGAGGATCAGGCGAGCACCAACGGGACGTACGTGAACGGCCACCGGATCGATCGTCCCGTGGCGCTCAGCTTCGGCGACGAGGTGACGGTCGGCCGCGTGCGGATGCGGCTGGAGCGCTGAGCCGGTGACGATCGCCTGGCGCGGAACCGAGCTTCGCCTCCTCCTCCCGGTCCTGGTCCTGGTGCCGCTGGGATTTGCCCTGACCCACGTGGTCGCCAGCGGCCGGCTCGATCCCGGACCGCTGGGCCTGGCGATCGCGTACGTTGCGCTGGTGGTGGCCGCGCACCTCGCCCTGGTCCTGGCGGACCACCGCGGGGACCAGCTCATCCTCCCGCTGGCGGCGACCGTCGGGGGTGTCGGGCTGGTGATGCTGAACCGGCTGCCCCAGGCGCTCACCGGCGTCGACCTGTTCGGCCTGCAGCTGGGGATGGCCGCGACCCAGCTCGCCTGGTTCGCGCTGGGCCTGGCAGCCATGGTCGTCATCGCCGTCTTCTTGCGGGACGACGGCGCCCTGCGCCACTACAAGTACACCTGGGCCGCTGCCGGGGCGGCTCTGATGCTGGTCACGTTCCTCTTCGGGGCGGAGCGGTACGGTGCCCGGCTCTGGATCGACCTTGGGCCCATCGGGTTCCAGCCGGGCGAGGCGATCAAGATCGTGCTCGTCATCTTCATCGCCGGGTATCTCGCCGAGAAGCGGGCGCTGCTGGCCGGGGCCCTGCGCCAGGTCGGACCCATCAAGATCCCGCCGCTGCCCTACTTCCTGCCGATGCTGGCGATCTTCGCCATCGTCATGGGCATCGTGGTCATCAGCAACGATCTCGGCACCGCCCTCCTCTTCTACGGGATCTTTCTCACCATGCTGTTCGTCGCCACGGGACGGCGCAGCTACGTGCTCATTGGCCTGGTCCTCTTCGTCGTCGGCTCGTTCGTCGCCTACCAGCTCTTCGGGCACGTGCAGGTGCGGGTGGACAACTGGATCAACCCCTGGGCTGATCCCACGGGGGCCGGCTACCAGACGGTGCAGGCGCTCTACGCATTCGGCCGTGGCGGCCTCTTCGGCGAGGGCCTCGGCCAGGGGCTGCCCCTCATCGCCGGCCAGCTTCCGATCCCGGCGATCCAGACGGACTTCATCTTCACCGCCGTCGCCGAGGAGCTCGGCCTGGTTGGCGCCTTCGCCCTGCTGGCGCTCATGGCCGCGCTGATCGTCCGGGGCCTGCGGGTCGCGATCCTGGCCCACGATGACTTCAGCAGCCTCCTGGCGGTGGGGCTGACGGCCAGCCTGGGGCTCCAGACTCTGATCATCGTGGCGGGCAACGCGAAGCTGATACCCCTGACCGGCATCACCTTCCCGTTCGTCA
>CAYVLM010000066.1:0-8682 GCA_964452225.1 uncultured Steroidobacteraceae bacterium
CCTCTTCGGTCGTAGTGAGGGGAAGGTGGACTAGTAGTCCATCCCGCCGCCACCCATGCCGGGCATCGGCGCCTTCTCCTTCTCCGGGATGTCGGTGATCACCGTCTCGGTGGTCAACAGCAGGCCGGCCACGCTGGCAGCGTTCTCCAACGCGGAGCGCGTCACCTTGGCGGGATCGATGATCCCGGCCGCGAACATGTCGGTGTACTCGCCCTTCTGGGCGTCGTACCCGTGTCCCGGCTTCATCTTGCGGACCGCGTCGACGACCACCGAGCCCTCCTGGCCGGCATTCGTGGCGATCTGGCGCAGCGGCTCCTCCAGGGCTCGCCGCAGGATCTGGACGCCGACCGCCTCGTCGCCGAGCGCCTCGACCTTGTCGAGCGCCGGCGAGGCATGCACGAGAACCGAGCCGCCGCCGGCGACCATCCCCTCCTCGACGCCCGCGCGGGCCGCCGAGAGGGCATCCTCGATGCGGTGCTTCTTCTCCTTGAGCTCGACCTCGGTGGCCGCGCCGACCTTCAGGACGGCCACGCCGCCGGAGAGCTTGGCCAGGCGCTCCTGGAGCTTCTCGCGGTCGAAGTCGCTGGTCGTGTCCTCGATCTGGAGCTTGATCTGGCCGATGCGCGCCTTGATGGCGTCCTCGGCCCCCTTGCCCTCGACGATCGTCGTCGTGTCCTTGGTCGCCGTGACGCGGCGCGCCTGGCCGAGGTCCTCGACCTGGACGCTGTCCAGCTTGCGGCCGACCTCCTCGCTGATGACGCGGGCCCCGGTGAGGATCGCGATGTCCTCCAGCATGGCCTTGCGGCGGTCGCCGAAGCCTGGAGCCTTCACGGCAAGGACGTTGAGCGTCCCCTTGAGCTTGTTGACGACCAGGGTCGCCAGGGCCTCGCCCTCGACGTCCTCGGCAATGATGAGCAGCCCACGCCCCTGCGCGACGACCTTCTCGAGCGCCGGGAGGATGTCCGCCACCGCGCTGATCTTCTTGTCGGTGACGAGCACGAACGGGCTGTCGAGGGCGGCCTCCATGCGGCCGCCGTCGTTCGAGGTGGCCATGTAGGCGCTCACGTAGCCGCGGTCGAGCTGCATCCCCTCCACGTACTCGATCTCGAGCTTCAGGCCCTGGCCCTCCTCGACGGTGACCACGCCGTCCTTGCCGACCTTCTCCATCACTTCGGCGATGGTGTTGCCGATCTCGTTGTCACGCGCGCTGATGGATGCGATGTGGGCGATGTCGTCGCGGGTCTCGACCGGCTTCGTCAGGGTCTTGATCTGGTCGACCACCGACGCCACGCCGCGCTCGATGCCACGCTTGAGCCCCATGGGGTTGGCGCCGGCGGTAACGTTCTTGAGGCCCTCGGTGATGATGGCCTGGGCCAGGACGATGCTCGTGGTGGTGCCGTCACCGGCCACGTCGTTGGTCTTGGTCGCGACCTCCTCGAGGAGCTGCGCCCCCATGTTCTCGTAGGGCTCCTCGAGCTCGATGTCACGGGCGATGGTGACGCCGTCGTTGGTCATCGTCGGCGCACCGAACTTCTTGTCGAGGATCGCGTAGCGCCCACGCGGGCCGAGCGTGACCTTCACGGCCTCGGCCATCTTGTCGACGCCGCGCTTGAGCGCGCGCCGCGCCTCCTCGTCGAACAGCAGCTGCTTCGGCACGGGTGTCTGTTTCCTCCTTGGATCTGAAGGGAGCGGATCGTCTGCGACGGTCCGAAACGCTTACTCGATGACGGCCAGGACGTCCTTCTGGGAGAGGATCAGGAGATCCTCGTCGTCCAGCTTGAACTCGGTCCCGGCGTACTTCTGGAACAGGATCTTCTGGCCGGCGGAGACGTCCATCGCCTCCCGCGAGCCGTCGTCCAGGGTCCGACCCGGACCGACGGCCAGGATCGTGCCCTCCTGCGGGCGCTCCTTCGCCGTGTCCGGAAGGACGATGCCGCTCTTCGTCGTCTCCTCGCGCGGCGTTGGCTTGACAACGAGCCTGTCGCCCAGGGGCTTCAGCTGCGTCGCTGCGCTGACCGTTGTGGCCATATGTGCGTGATGCCTCCTCAAACCATGTGACCGGTATGCGAACCGTTATGCGCTGATGGACTCGACGGGAGGCGAGCCGGCCGATTCGACCCCGCTGGCACTCAACCATCGAGAGTGCCAACAGCCTACCGGGTGGCATGGATCCTTGTCAACCGATTGTGGCTCCCGATCCCGCCGCGGGATGGCCGCCGCGAGGGTTGGTTCAGCGGACCAGGAGGCGGACGCTGCCGTCCAGGCTGAATGCGGCCGCGGGGCCGCCGGCGTTCGCGTTCGTGGCCGGCGTCAGCAGGAGGAAGTAGACGAGCACGGCGATGACGATCAGGGCCACCACGATCCCGACCACGAAGCCCCACATTCCCCCCTCGCCCGGCTCGTGGACGGGACCCGGGTCGCGGCGCTCGTCCTCCGTCATCTCATCCACCCCTCGGCTCATGACCGTGCCGGGCCGATTCTTGCAGGTGCCGCCGTCGAATGTCCGACCACCAGCCGCTCGAGCGCCGATCGCGCACCGTCGGCCACGGTCTGCGGATCGGTGCCGCGGATCCGGGCCACCTCAGCGGCAACCCGCAGGCAGGTGGTCGGCTCGTTGCGGATGTCACGGCCGGGGCCGAGCCACGGTGCGTCGGTCTCGACCAGGATGGCGGCCGCGTCGAGCGCCGCGACCGCGGCGCGTGGTCCTGCGGACGAGCGGAAGGCGACCGGCAGCGCGACCGAGACCAGGTAGCCGGCGCGCACGTGTGCCTCGGCCATGGCGGGGTCGCCCGAGAAGCAGTGGAGCACGCCGCGCAGTGCCCGTCCCGGCGGTCCGCCCCAGCCCAGGAGCGCTTCGGTGACGGCCGCGTGCGCGTCCCGGTCGTGCACCAGCACCGGCTTGCCGACGCGCCGGGCCAGCTCGAGCTGTCGCGCCAGCGCCTCCCGCTGCGCCTCGGCCGGCGCCAGCATCCGGAAGAAGTCGAGGCCGATCTCTCCAATGGCCACCACGCTCGACTCGGCGGCCAGCGCCTCGAGCCGTGCCCAGCCGGCCTCGTCCGGATCGGCCGCGTGGTGCGGGTGCACACCCACGGCCGCCATCAGGAGGTCCGGGTGCTGCTCCGCCAGGGCAATCGCCGCTTCGGAAGAGGCGAGGTCCCAGCCGGGCACCACGATGCGGACGATGCCGGCGCGGCGGGCACGGTCGAGCACCGCGCTCCGGTCAGGGTCGAAGTCCGCATGCTGGAGGTGACAGTGCGAGTCGACGATCCCCGGCAGTCTCTCGGGAGCGCGGCGGCTCAGGGTGCTTCCTCCGGCTCCCCGGGCAGCTCGGCCCGCGGGAAGAGCGGCTGCGCGGTGCCGGTCCGCCAGCCTTCGCCGGAACCGGCCCCCCAGGCCAGCAGCGCCTCGAGGCCCGGTCCGCCGGCGCCGCGTCTGTCGTAGGGCTGCGGCCTGCCGAGCTGCTCGGCGAGCCTCGCCGAGACGGTCGGAGTCACCGGCGCCATCATGTGCCCCAGGATGCGGCACGTCTCGGCCATGACCGCAAGCACCTGCGTCACCCGCTCCCGCTGACCGCTCCGGCTCAGGCTCCAGGGAGCCTGGCTCTCCGCGTAGCCGTTCGCCGTCCGGGCCAGCTCCAGCGTCGCGGCCAGCGCCTCGTCGAAGTGCAGCCGCTCCATTGCGCCGTGGTAGGCGGCCACGGCCCGCGCGGCGGCGGCCCGCACTTCGAGGTCCGCAGGCAGGGTCGAGCGGCTCACCGGCGGCAGAACACCATCGGCATACCGGGAGCTCATGCTCACCGTGCGGTTCACGAGGTTCCCGAGATCGTTGGCCAGGTCCGCGTTGTAGCGGCGCACGAATCCCGAGAGGGTGACGTCCGCGTCGCGGTCGAACGGGATCTCGCGCAGCACGACGTAGCGGGTGCCATCCACGCCGAAGAGCGCCGCCGCGTCCTCCGGCGGAATGACATTGCCGCGCGTCTTGCTCATCTTCTCGCCGCGGATGGTCATGAAGCCGTGGGCGAAGACCCGGCGCGGCAGCGGCAGCCCCGCGCTCATGAGCATCGCCGGCCAGTAGAGGCAGTGGAACCGGGTGATGTTCTTGCCGATGACGTGGACGTCGGCCGGCCACCACGCGGAGAAGGCCTCCGGGTCGTCGGGGAAGCCGGCCCCCGTCACGTAGTTGGTGAGCGCGTCGAACCAGACGTAGATGCGGTGCGCGGGATCGTCGGGGAAGGGGATCCCCCAGCTCGTGCCCGCGCGGCTGATGGAAAAGTCGCGCAGCCCTTCGCGCAGCCAGGCCAGCACCTCGTTCCGGAAGTGCTCGGGCTCGCAGAACGACGGATCCTCGCGGTACAGCGTCTCGAGGCGCTCCTGGTAGGCGGAGAGGCGAAAGAAGTAGTTCTCCTCCTCGATCCACTGCAGGTCGAGGCCGGGGTGGTCCGGGCAGCGGCCGTCGACGAGCTGGGAGTCGGTCTTGAACTCGTTGTCGCCCGGGCAGTACCAGCCGGCATAGACACCCTTGTAGATGTCTCCGTTGGCCCGCGCCCGGCGAACCATCTCGACCGAGGCCCGCACGTGGTCGGGATCGGTCGTCCGGATGAAGCGGTCGTAGCTGATCGCGAAACGGTCGAAGTCAGCCCTCCAGACCGGCGCCCAGCTGTCCACCAGCGAGCGTGGGTCGGTGCCGTGGTCCCGGGCGAGCACCTCGACCTGCGCCGAGTGCTCGTCCATTCCGGTCTGGAACCGGGTCTCCTTGCCGCGCAGGCGGTGGTAGCGGGCAAGGACGTCGGCCCCGATCGCCTCGAACAGCGAGTGCAGAGGCGGTGCAGGGCTCGGGTAGAAGATCGCCGTCGTGAGGTAGAAGCGGTCGCGCATGGTCGGGCGCCGATTCTACCCGGCCCAGCGTCTACACTTGGGGGCCGATGAGCCAGCTGCAGGTCGACCCGCGTGTCATCGAGGCCGACAACCCAGCCTACAACGCGACCCTCACCCGCCGGGTCGACCAGACCGACGACCTCGGCTACTTCTGGGTGAAGTTCGACGAGGAGCCGACCCCCTTCGAGCCCGGGCAGTACATGACCATCGGCGTCTATGCCGATGGCAAGATCGTGCAGCGGCCCTACTCGGTCGCCTCCCCGCCGCGCGAGGCCGGCACCGAGGGGTACGAGTTCTACGTCAAGCTCGTTCCCATCCTGCGGTTCACGACCCTCCTCTGGCGCCTGCCCGTCGGGCACCGGATGCGGATGATCGGGCCGAAGGGCAAGTTCCTCCTCGAACCCGCGGACGAGCGGACGCACCTGTTCGTCTCGACGGGAACCGGCATCGCGCCGTTTCTCGCCATGATGCGCCAGTCGCTCGCGGACGGCGCGCCGCGGCGGACGGTGCTGCTGCACGGCTGCTCGTACGCGGACGAGCTCGGCTACGCCGATCTGCTGCGCACGTGGGAGATGAGCGGCCGCTATCCGGTCCACTACGTTCCCACCATCTCGCGGCCCGACGACCCGCGCAACGCGGACTGGACGGGGCGCACCGGGCGGGTCGAGACCATCGTGGAGCCGGTCCGCGCCGAGCTTGGCCTCCGGCCCGAGGAGACGGTCGTCTACATCTGCGGCAACCCGGAGATGATCATCAACGTGGAGCAGATCCTGACGGCAGCGGGCTTCCCGGACTTCCACGTCAAGAAGGAGCTCTACTGGCCCAAGGGCAAGACCGTGGTTCCCGCGACCGGGACGTCCGCCTGAGGGCCCCTCCCGAGGCGGAACGGTCCGGCGGACCCTCGCGGAGGTGACCTTTGGCCCCCGAACTCGTGCGCTCTGGTGCATGAGTGCGCATATCCGCTGACGGACCATGACCCCGGGTCATTCCGCGATGCACAGGAGCCGCGATGCACATTGTCCGAGCGAAGCAGAAGCTGTCACCGAACGTCTGGCGCCTGATCGTTGATGCGCCGCGGATCGCCGCGATCCGCCACCCGGGCCAGTTCGTCATCGTCCACATGGCGCCGGGCTCCGAGCGGATTCCGCTGACGATCGCGGACGCGGATACGGAGGCCGGGACGATCAGCCTGGTGATCCAGTCGGTTGGCAAGAGCACCTACGACCTCGTGGAGCTCGAGCCGGGCGACGCCATCGCCGACATCGCCGGGCCGCTGGGACGACCGACGGACCTGATCGAGGCCGGCCACGCGCTGTGCGTCGGCGGCGGCGTGGGAACCGCGGTCATCCTGCCCATTGCCCAGGAGCTCAACCGCCGCGGCGTGCGGGTCACCTCCATCGTGGGTGGCCGGAGCCGCGAGTGGGTGATCATGGAGAGCGAGCTGGCCGCTGCCGGCGAGGTGGTCCCCTGCACCGATGACGGCAGCTACGGGCGTCCCGGGTTCGTCACCGAGGCGCTCAAGGACGCGCTCGATGCCGGCGGCATCGATGCGGTCTACGCGGTCGGCCCGGTTCCCATGATGCGAGCCGTTTCGGAGCTGACCCGCCCATACAAGGTGTCCACGACCGTCTCCCTCAACGCGATCATGCTCGACGGGACCGGGATGTGCGGCGGCTGCCGGGTGAGCATCGGCGGCGAGACGAAGTATGCGTGCGTCGACGGGCCGGAGTTCGACGGGCATCTCGTCGACTTCGGCGCCCTCGCCGATCGGCTCTCCACCTACCGGGACTTCGAGACCGAAGCGCTTGCCCGGCGCCAGGCATGCAAGGCGGAGGCCGCAACGGGTGTCGGCGCGGCGGAGCCTGCGGAGGTGCGCTGATGAGCGAGACTCGACCCCCCCTGAGCAAGAAGGAGCGCATGGGGATCGACCGGGTCGACATGCCGGAGCAGGCGGCCCAGCTGCGCGCCAGGAACTTCCTCGAGGTGAACCTGGGGCTCACCGAACAGCTCGCCCTCCTCGAGGCGCAGCGCTGCCTGGAGTGCCCCAAGCAGTACTGCGTCGAGGGCTGCCCGGTGTCGGTCAACATCCTGAACTTCATCACGCTCCTGCGCGAAGGCGACATCGCGGGCGCCGCCAACTCGCTGCTTGGCGACAACGCCCTCCCCTGCGTCACCGGTCGCGTCTGCCCACAGGAGACGCAATGCGAGCTCGTCTGCCTGCGCGGCAAGACCGGCAGGCCCGTCGCCATCGGCTACCTGGAGCGGTACGTCGCCGACTGGGCCCAGCAGCATGCCGACCAGCTCGAGCACGCCACCGCGGTCCGGACCCACAAGCGGGTCGGGATCATCGGATCGGGACCCGGGGGCCTGACCGCCGCCGGCGAGCTGGCGCGGCGCGGACACGAGGTCACGATCTTCGAGGCCTTCCACTCGGCCGGCGGCGTGCTGGTCTACGGCATTCCCGAGTTCCGTCTGCCGAAGGACATCGTCCAGGCCGAGGTGGATCGGCTCAAGGAGATGGGTGTCAAGATCGAGACCAACGCGATCATCGGCAAGACCTACACCCTCCCCGAGCTGCGCGAGCAATTCGACGCGCTCTTCATCGCCGTCGGCGCCGGGCTCCCGGTCTTCATGAACGTGCCGGGCGAGAACTTCAAGGGTGTCTATTCGGCAAACGAGTACCTGACCCGGGTCAACCTGATGGGGGCGTGGAACGCCGATGCCGACACGCCCGTCCTGCACGGCCGCCGGGTGGCGGTCGTCGGCGGCGGCAACGTGGCCATGGACTCGGTGCGCACCGCCCTGCGGCTGGGCGCCAGCGAGGCAATGATCGTCTACCGGCGCGGTCGCGAGGAGCTCCCGGCACGGGCAGAGGAGGTCCATCACGCGGAGCAGGAGGGCGTTGAATTCCGCTTCCAGGTGGCTCCCATCGAGGTGCTCGGCGACGAGAAGGGCTGGGTCACGGGGCTCCGATGCATCGAGATGGCGCTCGGCGAGCCCGACGATTCGGGCCGACGCCGACCGGAGCCGATTCCCGGCTCGGAGTTCGACCTCCCCTGCGACGAGGTCGTGGTGGCGATCGGGACCCGCGCCAACCCGCTGCTGACCTCGACCGCCCCGGACCTCAAGGTCAACAAGTGGGGCTACATGGAGGTCGACGAGCACCTGATGACCTCCATGCCCGGGGTCTTCGCCGGAGGCGACATCGTGCGCGGGTCCGCGACGGTGATCCTGGCCATGGGCGACGGGAAGCGCGCGGCAGAGGCGATCGATTCCTACCTCAGCGGGGTCTATCCCCCGCCGGAAAAGGAGCCGGCGGCCGAGCGCAAGCACGCCCACGCCGCCGCCACAACCTCCTAGCCGCCGGGATCAGGGCCCCGGGCTGAGCTGACCCGTCGCAGGGCTGGCCGCATCGACGCTCCCCGGGGAGCCGCCGCTCGCCAGCGCAGAGACCGCAATGAGCAGCGCGACGACGATCACGACCGCCGCGATGATGACCTGCAGACGACGCATCCTTCTCACCAGTAGAAGTAGCCGTAGGGCTTGCCCGTGTACGGGTTGAATCCGTTCCGGGCACCGTGGGTGAAGGCAATCGGCGTTCCGTTGGCGATGGCCGAGACGGTGATGTTCAGCCCGAAGTTCGTATCGGTGTAGCGATACCAGGTCCACCGCTTCGGGTAGGCTCCGCACCAGTCGATGCGGACGCTGAAGCCGATCCCGTGCTGGTCGCACGTGACCGAGCTCCACAGCACGCGGCCGCAGCTGTCGCCGTAGCCGGTGGCCGTGGCCTTCGCCGACCAGAACGCGC
>CAYVLM010000067.1:0-6701 GCA_964452225.1 uncultured Steroidobacteraceae bacterium
GTAACAAGGTAGCCGTACCGGAAGGTGCGGCTGGATCACCTCCTTTCTAGGGAGACACGCGAGCCGGTTCGCCGGATCGCCGATCCCAGGTCGATCGTTCAACCAGCCGAAAGGACCGATGCCGTCGAGGGAGGCATTGGTGAACGGGTTGAACGCCCTCGAGATCCTGACCTGCCCGCTGATGACGCGGGTTCCTGTCACTCTCCAGCCGTCGAGGCACGCCGGGCCGTCCCGCATCGCGGGGCGGCTTTTCGTTTGGCCGAGCCGCTCCTTCCGCGCCGTGCGGGGTCCGCAGGGACGGCCTCCGGCGGCGGTTGCACCGGGGGAAACGGGCAGGTACGATGCCGGCCCCGGGGGCGTTTAGCTCAGCTGGTTAGAGCACTGCCCTGATAAGGCAGAGGTCTCTGGTTCGAGTCCAGAAACGCCCACCATCTTCCCACCCCCCACCCGACGGAGCGCCGTGGCTGACGAGACTGCACCGGACCAGCGGGCCAACGGGCGACCGATGGGGATTCTCTCCGAGCCGAACCCCGATCGCGCGCTCGAGGTTGCGCTCGACGGGGTCGTCTACGCTCGGCACCCGGTGCGCACCCACCTCGTGACCGCGTCGGATGTCGCCGCCGACGTCGTCCGGCGCTACGCGACCCCGCTGGGCGACGACGTTGCCTTCGTGGCGGTCAGCGAGCGGATGGTGGCGATCTCCCAGGGCCGCTCCTACCCGATGACCGAGGTCCACCCCGGATGGCTGGCCCGGTTCCTGGTGCGGTTCGTGACCCGGCCCGGCTACGGCATCGGCCTGGGCACCCCGCAGACCCTCCAGCTGGCGATCGACGAGGTCGGCGCCCCGCGGATCCTGCTGGCCGCAGCCGTGAGCGGCGTCACCAAGCCCTTCGGGGTCCACGGCCTGTTCTACCGGATCGCCGGACCGCAGGCGGCGGCGATCGACGGTCCCACGTCCTACACGATTGCGCCGTACAACCAGGCGGCGACGCTCGGCCCCCGCGATCCAGGCGGGGCGGCCCGCTCCATCTCCGAGGCGATCGGCGTCCCGGTGGCGGTGATTGACGCCAACGACGCGGGCTGCAACGTCATGGGCGCCAGCCGGGGGCTGGATCGGCGCCTGGTGGCGCGGCTCTTCGCCGACAACCCTCTTGGCCAGGCCAGCGAGCAGACGCCCGTCTGCGTCGTTCGTCGTGTGGCGTGGCCCGCGGATCAGCCGCTGCCAGCCGAGGCCCGGTCACGGCTGTCGCCCCCCTGACCCGTGCCCGCACGCCCAGCGACCAGTTGCTAGACTCAGGCGTCACGGGGATGTAGCTCAGCTGGGAGAGCACCTCCTTTGCAAGGAGGGGGTCAGGGGTTCGAGTCCCCTCATCTCCACCATTCGACCCGGTCGACAGCACGCAGCCTGCCTCTCTGGGCGTCAGGCAGGGGTGCGCTCGTCAGGACGCCATCCGCGCTGTCTCTCGACCTCGAAGGTGAGCCCGGCTTCTCTCAGACGCTCCACGAGCCGAGTCCCCATGGCGACGGCGGGCGTGAGAACACCGCCCGTGGCGGGCAGGAGGTCACGGTCGAGCGCCAGGCAAAGAGCTGACTGTCCGAACATGACGGAGCTCGCCGCATAGCCTGGGTCGCCACGTGCGGAGATGTGCGCCAGGTAGCGGCTGCCGTCGATGGTGCGGGTGGCGATCAGGAACTCGAATCGTCCCGCACGCCGGTGCGCCTCATCGGGCCCCGTCCCCGGAGGTGGCAGCCAACGGTCCAGCAAGCGGCGTGTCGGCCGCCACCCGAGGCCGGCGCGGAGCATTTCGACCGGGGCCACGGAAGCGGCCGCTCGGACGGCGCCGGCGAGACTGCCGCGGAAGGCGCGCACCTCGCGATAGCGAAACTGGCGTCCGTACGACCAGCCCGACAGGGCGTTGCTGCGGCGGACGACGCGGGTGTTGATGGGAGCCATGACGAATCCCGCCAACCACCTCCCGAACTCGCCGTCGCGGGCGATCAGGCGCAGGTCAGGCTCGGGTCCGGCATCGGGCTCGGCACCCCGGTCAGGGCTGAGCGCATAGGGATCCGCCACGATGCGGTGCCGCTCGGGATGAGCGGCTTCCTCGTCGAACTGCTGGCGCATGGTGGCCAGCGTGCCGCCGCTGAGGCTTGCCCGGAACGCCGTCACGAGGGTGATCGTGTCCAGCAGCTCCCCGGCTCCGTGCGCGCTTGCCTGCTTGGCCAGGAGGAGGACGCCGAGGTCGGAGGGAACGGCGTCGAACCCGCAGGCATGCACGATCCGCGTGCCGTTGTCGGCTGCCGCGGCGTGGAAGCGCTCGATGCTGTCATGCATGAACAGCACCTCGCCCGTCGTGTCGAGGTAGTCGGTGCCCGCCTGGACACAGGCTTCAACGAGCCCCAGCCCTCGCCTGCTGAACGGTCCGCTCGTCGTTGCCAGGACCGTGGTCCTGGAGGCCAGGTTGGCCAGCGAGCTCGGGTCGGTCAGGTCCGCTAGGAGGAGCGGCCACCCTGCGGCCGGCGCGCCCAGGCCCTCACGCACCGCCGCAAGTCGCTCTTCCGAACGTCCCGCCAGGCCGATGCGTGTTCCGCTGGGAGCGGCACCAGCGAGATACGCCGCGACCAGTCGACCAATGAACCCCGTCGCTCCGAAAAGCACCACGTCGAGCTCGCGCCCCCCTCCCCGCGACGCAGACGCCGTCGCCTGATCTGGCACATCGGCTCGGGGCCGCTCACGTTTGCCACGCGCGGGCATCCAGCGCTTCTCCTCTCCGTTGGCGGGACACCGATCGCCATCGCGTGTCGCGGCGCTGTGTCGTCGGTGCGCTCCCAGTATCAAACCGTGGGCAAGCCTCGTGGCGTGGTCCCGCCGGCGTCGGCGTTGGCGCCGGCGTCGGCGCCAGCGCTCCAGCGAGATATAGAATTGATATCATCCTGCGGCGAGGAGGTTCCATGATTCAGGAACGAATCGGCCGGTCCATTCGCGGGTTTCCGGTACTGGTCCCTGTCGTCCTTGGCACGGTCGCGTTGGGCGCAGCCATCGTGGCAGACCTGGCCGGGTGGCGGCCGGCATCGTCTGGCGGGGGAGTGCTGCACATCGGGATCATCGGCCTGGCTATCGTCCTCGGTCTCGGCTGGCGTGGCCTGACGGTGGTCAATCCAAACGAAGCACGCGCGCTGGTGCTGTTCGGGCGCTATGCGGGATCCCTCAAGGAGCAGGGCCTGTGGTGGGTCAACCCGTTCACGCGTCGGCCCCGAATCTCGATCAAGGTCCGCAACTTCGAGAGCCAGAAGCTCAAGGTCAACGATCACGACGGCAACCCCATCGAGATCGCGGCGGTGGTGGTCTGGCGCGTGGTCGACACCGCGGAGGCTCTCTTCGAGGTTGACGATTACGAGCAGTTCCTGCGGATCCAGGCCGAAGCGGCCATCCGCACGCTCGCCACCGCATATCCCTACGACGGTCACGGCGAGGAGCAGTCGCTCCGCGGCAATCCCCACGAGGTGGGGGAGGAGTTGAAGCACGAGGTGCAGGGCCGCCTCCAGCAGGCCGGGATCGAAGTGCTCGATACGCGGATCAGCCACCTCGCGTACGCACCCGAGTTCGCCGGCGCCATGCTTCGGCGCCAGCAGGCCTGCGCCATCATCGATGCCCGGACGCGCATCGTGAGCGGGGCGGTGAGCATGGTCCAGATGGCGCTCGAACAGCTCTCGACCCAGCAGATCGTGGAGCTCGACGAGGAGCGCAAGGCGGCGATGGTCAGCAACCTGATGGTCGTGCTGTGCAGCGAGCACGAGACCCAGCCCGTCGTCAACGCCGGAACGCTGTACCCATGACCGACCGCAAGCCGTTCCTGCTGCGGTTGCAGCCCGGCACCATGAGCGCGCTGCGCGCGTGGGCGGACGACGACCTGCGGAGCCTGAACGGCCAGATCGAGTACCTGCTGCGCCGGGCGCTCCGGGACGCGGGTCGTTTGTCCCCGCAGTCGCCCGCGAAGGCTGCAACACCACCACAGGATCATGCCGATGCGTCCCTCCAGCGGACCCCGGCCGCCCACGACCGGCGCCGGACCCGTGCCAGCTCCGATCGCAAGAAGGCAGCACGGGTGAGGGGATGAACGACGGCAACCCGCCTGATCCCGCGGCGCTGCCCACCCTCGAGATCGACGATGTCTCGAAGGCATACGGCTCGGTGGTGGCCCTCGAGCACCTGAGCTTCACGGTTCGCGCCGGCGAGCTGTTCGGCTTCGTGGGCCGCAACGGTGCCGGCAAGACCACCACCATGCGCATCATCCTGGGCGTGCTGGCCGCCGATGGCGGCGTGGTGCGCTGGTCGGGGACGCCGCTTGACCTGGCCGCCCGGCGCCGGATCGGCTACATGCCCGAGGAGCGCGGCCTGTACCCGCGGATGCGCTGCCTGGAGCAGCTCGCCTACCTTGGCGCCCTGCACGGCATGCCCGACGCCGAGGCGCGCCGCGCGGGCCTCGACTGGCTGGAGCGCTTCGAGCTGGCCGACCGCCGCGATGACGAGCTGCAGGCCCTCAGCCACGGCAACCAGCAGCGCCTGCAGCTGGCCGCGGCGCTGGTCTGCTCCCCACAGGTGCTGGTCCTCGACGAGCCGTTCTCAGGGCTCGACCCGGTGGCCCTCGACATCATGACCGGCGTCCTCCGCGAGCGGGCCGACGCCGGGGTAGCGGTCATCTTCTCCAGCCACGAGCTCGACCTGGTGGAGCGCGTCTGCGACCGGGTGGGGATCATCGACCGCCACCGGATGGTCGCGCAGGGCACCGTGGCCGAGCTGCAGGCCGGTGGTCCGCGGCGGGTGTGGGTCGATGCCCCGCAGGCGGCGCCCGGCTGGGCGGCCTCCCTGCCCGGGGTCACCCTGGTGCGGGCCGATGGCAGCCGCCTCCTCCTCGAGCTGGCACCTGGAGCCGACGACCAGGCCATCCTCGACGCCGCCCGCCACAGCGGAGCGGTCCACGAGTTCCGCCCCGCCGAGGCCAGCCTGGCCGAGCTGTTCCGCGACGCCATCCGGGAGCGCCCGGCATGAGCGCCGCCTCCCCGGCCCCCGGATCGCGCCGGGCGCTGCCCGCCTTCATCCTCGTTACCCGCCGCGAGATGCTCGTCCGTCTCCGCTCGCGGGTCTTCATCGGTGGCACCGTGGTGATGGTCGCCCTGGTGGTGGGCGGCATCCTCGGGTATTCGTGGCTCGGGGGCCAGACCACGCCGGTGCGCGTTGGCTTCACCGCCGGAACGCAGGCGCTCGAACAGGCCTTCAGCGCATCAGCATCCGCGCTGGGGCAGCCGGTCACGGTGAGTGACGTGACCGATGAGGCCGCCGGCAGGGCCCAGGTTTCCGGGGGCACCCTGGACGTCCTGGTCACCGGGTCCGCGACCTCGCCGACCGCCGTGGTGCAGAAATCGGCGCCCTCGCTGATCCAGGCCGCGCTCGAACGAGCGGTGCTGGCCGCGCGCCTGGCGGCGGCCGGCCTCTCCCCGGCGGACCTGGCGTCGGTCATGAGCGGGGCGCAGGTCCCGGTAGAGGCCCTTCAGCAGACGAAGCGGGGGCTGACGCAGAACCTGGTGGTCGGGCTCGCCGTCGGGATTCTGCTCTGGATCTCGCTTGGCCTCTACGGGAGCCAGGTGGCGCAGGGCGTCGTCGAGGAGAAGGCGAGCCGCATCATGGAGATTCTCCTCGCCACCGTCCCCCCAAGCCAGCTGCTGGCCGGCAAGATCGTCGGTATCGGCCTGGTTGGCCTGCTGCAGCTCGCGATCGTGGCGACCGCCACCCTCGCTTCGGTTGCGGTGACAAGCGTGGTGACCACGCCGGCCCTCGGGGTGATGCCGGTCCTCGGGTACCTTCTCTGGTTCCTGCTCGGCTTCCTGTTCTACGCGACGGCCTACGCGACGCTGGCGGCGCTGGTCTCGCGCCCGGAGGAGGTCCAGGGCGCTGTCGCCCTGATCAACGTGTTCCAGATAGGCTCGTACCTGCTTGCCTACGTCTACCTGGCCAACCCGTCGAGCCCACTGGCGCTGGTCGCCTCCGTGCTGCCGCCGTTCGCGCCGATCCTCATGGCCGTGCGCATCTCCACCGGCGACCTGCCGGTCTGGCAGATCGGTCTCGCGCTGGTGCTGATCGTCGCGGCGATCGCCGGGCTCATCTGGCTGGCCGGTCGCGTCTACGCCAACTCGGCCATGCGCATCGGGGCCAGAGTGCGGTTCATGGATGCGTTCCGTGGGTATCGCTCCGGCCCCATCGGGCCGCCCTGATCGGAGGAATCGAATGCCATCTCGTGTGAGGAATCATCCATTCTTGACCGCGCTTGCCGTGGTCTCCGCGATCCTCATCGTGCTCGGCCGGATCAACCGCCTCCAATGGTGGGGCACGTGGGTCTTTGTCGCCGGCATAGGCGTGCTCGTGCTCGCGGGCCTACTTTTCCTCGTGACACAGCGCTGATCTCATGAACTCTGAACCGGAGGCCAGGCAGTGTCTCAACCGCTGTTGATCGCCTTGGTCGTTGTGTCAGCCATCCTCATCGTGTTCGGACGGATCAACCGCAGGACCCGCTGGGGCAACTGGGTCGCCATCGCCGGCTTCGCGGCGCTCGCCCTGGCCGCCCTTTTGCGATTCCTGACCTGAGGTTGACCGTGACAGCCCACACCAGGGGCAACCCGGTCGGCTTCGGGCCCGCGTTCCGGCC
>CAYVLM010000067.1:6801-8639 GCA_964452225.1 uncultured Steroidobacteraceae bacterium
GGCCCGCGTTCCGGCCAGACGACCAGGAGCCAGGAGAGTGGCGGCACCAGGACCTGCCAGGGGCGGCGGACGGGCCATTGGTGTGCCTCGTCGCTCGCCGCAGGTCCAGCTGACCGAGGTGTTCACACTTGGCGCGGCTGACGGCCCGACCGTGCTGGCCGGCCGCATCTACGGCGTGATCGGGGCGTCGGACTCGGTTGACCGGAACAGGGCCGGGTGCTACAGTTCCGTTCGCTCTTCGCGGGGAGACCGCCATGCGGATCGCCTCGCGAATCGTTGTGTGACAGCCCAATGAATCGTCTGATCGTCCCCTGACCAATGCGCGCGACCGAGGGTCGCGTCCAGCGGCCAGCGGACATTCGCTGACGCCGTGACGTCACCGCAAGGTGTCGACCGGGATGCGTAAGCGGACCGGGCGGGCCAATCCAACGAGAGCCAGCGCGGCGGAGCGTCCCCTCAAGGACGCTGCGACCTTACCAACCGAAGAAGTGGAAGCATCGATTTCGTCGAGGATGAATTCCGACGCGACCGCGGTTCGACGTTGCCAGCTGTGTGCTAGCCGCGTGAACTGCTAGGTCAAGCTACTAAGGGCGTTCGGTGGATGCCTTGGCGCCAAGAGCCGAAGAAGGACGTGGCAGGCGACGATACGCTCCGGGGAGCTGCGAGCAAGCGTTTGATCCGGAGATTTCCGAATGGGGAAACCCCCCTGGGGTCATGCCCAGGGACGCCCGGCTGAATCACATAGGCCGGTGCGAGGACACCGGGGGAACTGAAACATCTAAGTACCCCGAGGAACAGAGAACATTCCGTGAGTAGTGGCGAGCGAAAGCGGAGGAGCCCAAACCGCGGCGGCGTGACAGGTTGCAGCCGTTGCCGTCGCGGTGTTGTAGGGCCGGCTTGCGGGAGCTGCAAGACCCGCAGGGAGTTACAAATCGGATCGCTAGCGGAACTGGCATGGAAAGGCCAGCCGTAGAGGGTGACAGCCCCGTACGCGAAAGCGTTCCGACTCCCGGCCGTGTCCCTGAGTACCACGTGGAAGGTCTCTCATGTGGGAACCCGGGCGGACCACCGTCCAAGGCTAAATACTCTTGGCGACCGATAGTGGACTAGTACCGTGAGGGAAAGGTGAAAAGCACCCCGGGAGGGGAGTGAAAAAGTACCTGAAACCGAATGCCTACAAGCAGTCAAAGGGTGTTGCCCATGTAAGCCTTCGGGCGCTGGGTAGCCTGATGGCGTGCCTTTTGAAGAATGAGCCGGCGAGTTACTCGTAGGTGGCGAGGTTAAGTCCGCGAAGGACGGAGCCGCAGCGAAAGCGAGTCTGAACAGGGCGCCACAGTCGCCGCGAGTAGACCCGAAACCGAGTGACCTACCCATGGGCAGGTTGAAGCGGGAGTAATGTCCCGTGAAGGACCGAACTCACTAGCGTTGAAAAGCTAGGGGATGACCTGTGGGTAGCGGTGAAATGCCAATCGAACTCGGAGATAGCTGGTTCTCCCCGAAATAGCTTTAGGGCTAGCCTCGATTGATGACGAATGGCGGTAGAGCACTGAATAGGCTAGGGGCCTTACCAGGTTACCGAACCTTATCAAACTCCGAATGCCATTTGATTTAGATCGGGAGTCAGACTGTGGGGGATAAGCTCCATAGTCGAAAGGGAAACAGCCCAGACCATCAGCTAAGGTCCCAAAATATATGCTAAGTGGGAAAGGAAGTAGAATTACGCAGACAACTAGGATGTTTGCTTAGAAGCAGCAATCATTTAAAGAGTGCGTAACAGCTCACTAGTCAAGCGGTTTTGCGCCGAAAATTCAACGGGGCTCAAGCATATTACCGAAGCT
>CAYVLM010000068.1:0-8522 GCA_964452225.1 uncultured Steroidobacteraceae bacterium
CCAGCGGCTGGCCCGGCGCGACAACCGGAGCGAGCGGACCGGCCGGAGCGCCGAGCACACCACGTGGGTCGAGCGCCTGAAGCGGGAGCGTGTCGAGTTCCTCGAGGGCTACCCGGGCCTGCTGGAGGAGATCGTCCGGGCAGTCCGATAGGCGGGACGAGGAGCACGCTCAGTGGGCGTGCTCCTCCTCGAGGGTCGCGTCGATGGACAGCTCCACGTTGCCGGCGAGGGCGCGAGAGATGGGACAGCCATCCTTCGCCGCCTCGGCCGCCGACACGAAGGCCTCGTGGCTTGCGCCCGGCACGTATCCCAGCACCGTGATCGCGGACGAGACCACGCTCCAGCCGGCCTCGAGCTTGTCGAACGTGACCTGCGCCTCCACGTGGAGGTGATCCGGCGGCGTCCCGGCTCGGCCGAGCCCCGCCGACAACGCCATGGCGAAGCAGCTCGCATGGGCGGCGGCGAGAAGCTCCTCCGGCGAGGTCCGTCCCTCCGGCGCCTCGGTGCGTGACGCCCAGCTCACCGGAAGGTCCAGGAACGTGTCGCTGCTCCCGGAGCTGACGCTACCGGTCCCGGTGGCCAGGTCTCCCTTCCAGGTGAGGGTTGCGGTCCGAACGGCTGCCATGGGTTTCGGCCTCCTTGTATCCTGCGATCCTGCGTATTTCGCCTGCCCGGCTGCGGGCACGCCCGTGCCCGTCCGTGTTGTTCAGGCCGCGAGCCTACCGCATCGAGGTGCATGACGACCGAGACCAACTCCATGCAGCCGGAGCCCCCGGAGCACCCGATCATCCACGGTGAGCGGGTGTACCTGCGGCCCGCCGAGCGGAGCGACGTGGACACCTTCGTCCGCTGGTTCAACGAGGACGACACCGTGCGCGAGCTCGCCGTTCGCGGGCCCATGGGCCGCGCGGCGGAGGAGCGCTGGTTCGAGGGGGCCGTCGAGCGACAGGGCAAGAGCGACTACCTCTTCGTGATCTGCCTCCTGGCGGATGGCCGGGCCATCGGCAACGCTGGCCTCCACCGGCTGGACCTCGAGGCGGGCAGCGCGGAGTTCGGGATCGTCATCGGCGCCGAGGCGGATCGCAACCGAGGCTACGGGACGGACGCGCTCAACGCCATCTGCGACTTCGGATTCGGCGAGCTGCGGCTGGAGCGTATCTACCTCAACGTCCACGCCGGCAATGCCCGCGGGCGGCGCAGCTACGAGAAGGCCGGCTTCGTCCTGGAGGGAACGCAGCGTCGCGCCCACTTCACGCGGGGCGGATTCGAGGACGTTCACCGCATGGCGCTCCTGCGCGACGAGTGGCTCGCGCGTCGGGCGCCGGTTGCCGGCGAGCAGGACTCGTGAGCGTCTCCGGCATCGGTGGGCGCGTCGGCGCTGCCCGGACGCGGATCGTCGACCTGCCCGAGGTGGTCGCCGGGCTCGAGAACGACGCGCGTGGCCGGGTCGAGCGCCTCTTCGAGATCGTTCGCACCATTGGGACCACCGATCCGCCGCCCACCATGGAGCGATGGCTGATCGAGCGCTTCGGCTCGGTGGCGGCGGTCCGCGAGCAGGCCATCATCCGCGTCGTCAACCGCTGGACCCTCGAGGGAACGCTCTTCTCCGGCCTGCGCGCCATGCGGCCCATGGAAGCCGGCTCGGCGCCGGGCGACGGCGGTGTGGCTGGCCAGGGCGGCGACGACCTGTTCTGCCAGCCGGAGATGGAGACGCCCGCGGCAAGCTGGGGCCGGATCCGCGGGCAGCATGCGATCACCGGCGCCAATGCGGCAAAGTACGACGGCCACCACGCAGTCATCGTCTTCGATCGCCACGACCCGCTCGCCTTCGACCGCGACTCCGTGGCAGACCTGTTCGACGTCGGGCGGAGATGGGCGGAACGGGCTCGCGAGGAGGATCCCGAGGCCAGCGCCTACCTGCTCACCTGGAACTGCGGTCCGCGATCCGGCGCCTCGATCCTGCATGGCCATGCCCAGGCGCTCCTCGGGCACGGGCACTATCCCAAGGTCGTGCGCCTCCACCGCGAGGCGCTCGCCTATCGCACGGCGACCGGCACCGGGTACCTTGCCGACCTGGTCGCCGCCCATCGGGACCTGGGCCTCGCGATCGACCGCGGACCGCTGGCCGTGGTGGCCAGCCTGACCCCGGTGAAGGAGCGCGAGCTGATCGTGGTGGGGCCACCCGGAACTGACGAGCGTGAGCCGGCCTTCGCCACGCTCGTCGCCGACGTGCTCATCGCGTATCGCGACGTCCTGGGCGTGCGCTCGTTCAACCTGGCGCTTCACCGGCCGCCGCTCTTCGATCGCAGCCCCGGCGACGGATGGGACGAGATCGGACCGATGGTCCACCTCGTGGACCGCGGCAGCCCCGGGCTCCGCAGCTCCGACATCGGCGCCATGGAGCTCTTCGCCGCCTCGGTGGTCAGCGCCGACCCCTTCAGGCTCGTCCGCCGACTCCGGTCCGCCCTGGGCTGACGGGCGCGGGTCGTCCCATCGGGTACGATGCCGCCGTGTTCGAGCTGCGCCGTGATCCGATCACCGGCTGGTGGTCGGCCGTCGTCACCGATCGCTCGTTCGAGCACAGCTCCTTCGCCGTCAGGGCCCTGCCGGTGGAGGGGAGCCACTGCCGCCACTGCGACGAGGCGCCGGAGGCCGACGAGGCCGATGACCGGGTCCGGCGGGTCACGCTGCGGCGGGAGGCCTTCCATCGGATCGATGCCACCAAGGAGCGGGCCGCGCAGCTGGCGCTCTCCGAGGTGCAGGCCGGTTCGGGGTCTTGGGAGATCCTCGTCGGGCCGCGCGACCACCACGAGCGCTACGCCGACGCCCGTCCCCAGCTGGCCGGCAACCTGCTGCGGTCCGCGCGTGACGCCATGCGCGAGATCGTGGGCCAGCCACGCTCCGAGGGCGCCGAGCTCTACGTCCAGGCGGTTCAGAGCTACGGGCGCCAGGCCGGTTCCCGCAGCCAGCATCTCAACCTGGAGCTGTACGCCATCCCGCAGGTCCCGCACTGGATCGCAGAGGAGATCGGGGGCGGGGCGCGCCACCTGATCAGCCGCCGGACCTGCGTGTGGTGTGGCCTGGCCCGGGCGGAGGAGGAGGCAGGGGAACGCCTGGTCTTTGCCGATGAGGGCTTCGTCGTCTTCGCGCCGGCTGCCGCCCGGTCTGCCTTCGAGCTGATGATCGTCCCGCGCGAGCACGCGGCCGACTTCACGACCCTCGACGACGAGGGGATCGCCGCCTGCCGGGCGACGCTCCAGCGGGCGCTCGCCTCGCTCGACGCGCTCGGCGATCCGCCGTACAACCTCTTCCTGCACACCGCTCCAGCGGGCGAGCGGCTCGACCAGACCTTCCACTGGCACTGGGAGCTGCACCCGCGGCTGCGCGTGATCGCCGGCCTCGAACGGGCCACCGCTCTGGCGGTCAACCCCGCGGCGCCCGAGTACGCCGCGGAGGTCCTCCGCGACCACCTCCACCGTGCTCCCTGGGGGGCCGACGGCGGATCGGCCTGACGGGTAGCCTGTAACAGATGTCCGAGCCCAACCGTACAGGGTGCACATGGAAGCGCTCCACGGATCGGAGGACCCCGTGTGCTCGGTGGCAGCATCCCCACCCCTGGCGATGGCTCTGCCGGTGACTGCCCGCGACGGCGAGCGCGCCGAGCTCACCTTCGAGCGTCTCTTCGCGGAGTACTCGCAGCCGATCTACCTCTTCGTACTTCGCATGGTCGGCGACCCTGACCGCGCCGCCGACATCGCCCAGGACACCTTCATCAAGGTCTACCGGAAGCTCGGCTCGCTGACGGACGGGTCCTCGACGCGCGCCTGGATCTACCGCATCGCCATGAACACCGCCATCGATGACATGCGTCGCCGGCGCTTCGTGACGCGCATCGGCTCGGACGAGCTGATGCCCGAGCGTCCGGACAACCGCCCCGGCCCCGAGGAGCAGGTCCTCGGCGCCGTCATCGACGAGCGCATCCAGCGGGCGCTGGCCCGCCTGCGCCCAAACCACCGCCAGTGCCTGGTCCTTTCCGACGTCTGCGACATGAGCGCCCAGCAGATCGGCGAGGTCATGGGCCTCAGCTACGCGGCCACCCGCACCCTCCTCTGCCGAGCCCGCGGAGAGATGCGCCGCGAGCTGGCCACGGAAGGAATCGGCGCATGAGACCGTTCGCCAGCCATCCCGATGAGCTGATCAGCGCCTCTCTCACCGGGGAGCTGACCGGGGAAGAGCGCCGCCAGCTCGATACACACCTTGCCCAGTGCCCGGAGTGTCGGGCCACCCTGGCAGCCTTCGGTGCCCAGCGCGAGCTCCTTGCCGGGCTGCCCCAGCCGCCCGCGCCGCGAGATCTCGGCGCCCGGGTCCGCGCGGGAATCGAGTCCGGCCGTCTCGGACGCCCCTGGTGGCAGCGGCCGGGCGGGCTCCTCGCGGGCGTGGCGTCGCTCGCCACCGTGGCAGCTGCCGCCCTCCTGGTCATCGTCCTCACCAACGGAACCAACGGCCCGAACATCGGACGCCAGACCCCATCGCCGACCCCGAGCGCATCGCCGGCCTCGGTCGAGCCGTCGGCCTCCGCCACACCGAGCGAGGCGCCGTCGGTCACCCCGGCGGCCCTGCCGCTCGGGGTGCAGCCCGGCGACCTGCTCTACGCCCAGCTCACCGGTCCCTACGACGGCCTCGCACTGGCGGTCGTCGACAACCAGAGCGGGGAGTCGGTCAGCATCGCGGATCCGGCCGGTTCACAGTACGGCGAGGTGACGCGTGCGGCGCTGTCGCCCGACTCCCGGCTCCTGGCGTTTACGACCGAGACCGGCCTGAAGGGGACCTGGCGCATCTTCGTGGCCGACCTTTCGACCGGCGCGACCCGGCAGCTGGCCGAGACCCTGCCGGTTGCCTTCGGACGGCGCCTGGCCTGGTCACCGGACGGTCGCTACCTGGCCTTCACCGTGGCGCCCGACACCGGCGGCGGGGCTTCCGACGTCTGGCTCTACGACCGGACCACCGGAACCGCCTCGCAGCTCACGCGTCAGGGCAACGCCTACTTCGCGAGCTGGGCGCCCCTCGGCCCGGGTGACAACGAGCAGCTGTGGGTCAGCCTGGCCGAGGCCGATCCGGTGAGCCAGCTCGCCCAGTTCCCGGTCAGCGGCGGCATCCCGGCCACGGACCCGCTCGCCGGCGAGACCACCACCGTGGCTGGAGTCTTCGTTCCGCTGGTCTCCCCGGACGGGGCGCACGTCCTGTACTGGAGCGGCACGCTGGCCTCGGACGGCGACAGCGGGTGGACCTTCTCGCGAGGTGGCCTCCCGCAGCTCGCCGCGTACGATCCGACCGCGAGCAGCTGGAGCGGCACGCCGCTCTTCAGCGACCTCGTCGTGGGGCCGAACGGCGGGGCATTCTCCAGCGGCGAGCTCTCCTGGGCGGGCGACTCGGACGCGTACGCGGTCTGGGCCGCGGCCTGGACCGGGACGCCCGAGGGAGCCGGCTATCCCGACGTCAACGCCGTCTACGTCGGCCGCGTCTCGACCGGCTCGCTCTCCCTGGCGTCGGCGCTCCACCTCGGCGACATGACGTCGAGCGACGGCAACGCGCTGAGCGTGGCGGCGGTGACCCTGGCACCGGACGGTGGCCAGGCCGCGGTGACCCTGGCCGTCCCGCGGCCGGGCGACCTCTCCGCGCCGGCGAGCTACCTCCGCGTGGCGACGACGGCCATCGGCGCCGGCGCCCCGGTGGACGTCGGCAGCGGCGGCGCCAGCCCGCCGCCCTGGTCCGGGCCAGCGGTGTTCGTCGGCCCCTGAGCCGGGTCGTGCGGCTGCGCCGGCAGCCGCGGACGCCATCGGTCTATACTCGGCGCGACCTTTAACGCGGTCCTGCGAGGCCGCCAAGGAGCGCACGTGAACAGACACCGAACCGCACGCCACGCCACCAGCCCGCCCGGGCCGGTGGCGTCGTCATCCCCGGCATGAGCGAGCGGCAGATCCTCGACGCGGACGATCTCCGGCGGGCGCTGGTGCGCATCGCGCACGAGATCGTGGAGCGCAACGGCGGGACCGACCGCCTCGTCCTCGTCGGGGTTCGCAGCCGCGGTGTCCCACTCGCGGAACGGCTGGCGCACCTCATCGCCGAGCACGAAGGGGTCACGGTGCCGGTCGGCTCGCTCGACATCACCTACTACCGCGACGACCTGACCCGGATCGCCCACGCGCCCATCGTCAAGCGCAGCGACGCCATGCCCGAGGTTGGCGCGCAGACGGTGGTCCTGGTGGACGACGTCCTCTTCACCGGGCGTACGGTGCGCGCCGCGCTGGACGCCATCACCGATCACGGGCGGCCGCGTGCCGTTCGCCTGGCGGTGGTCGTGGATCGCGGTCACCGCGAGCTCCCGATCCGCCCAGACCACGTCGGGAAGAACCTGCCGACCAGCCTCGACGAAAACGTCGAGGTCCGACTGAGCGAGACCGATGGCGCCGACGAGGTCGTCATCACCCGGAGGAGCACGCCATGAGCCTGCAGGCCATCAACGCCCATCAAGCCCCCCGCAAGGCCGTCGGCCCGCATCCCGCGGCTCCACCGGCCCCGCGACCGGTCGTCCGGCGCATGGTCGGTGCCCGGACCTGGACGCACCGGCATCTCCTGGACGTCGACCAGCTCTCGCGCGCGGAGCTGGAGAGCTGCCTGGACCTGGCCGCCGAGCTGCGCGAGCTGCGCGCCGCCGGCCGCATGGCCGAGCACCAGGTGCTGGCGGGGCATACGGTGGGGCTCGCCTTCTACGAGGCATCCACCCGGACGCGCGTCAGCTTCGAGCTCGCGGCCCGCGAGCTCGGCGCCACCGTCGTCGACCTCTCCGTGCACGGCAGCAGCGTCTCGAAGGGCGAATCCCTGGCCGACACGCTGCGGACGCTGGAGCGCACCGGGGTCCGCACGGTAGTCCTGCGCCACAGCGCGTCGGGCGCCCCGTACCTCGCCGAGCGGACGACGGGCCTCCGGATCCTCAACGCGGGCGACGGCCTGCATGCACACCCGACCCAGGCGCTGCTCGATGCGCTGACGCTTCGCGACGCGCTCGGCGGTTCGCTCGAGAGCCGGCGGATCACGATCGTCGGCGACATCGCCCACTCGCGCGTCGCGCGCTCCAACCTCCATGCCCTGCTGCGCCTTGGCGCGCGCCTCACCCTCGGGGGCCCTCCGGCCTGGGTCGGCGGATTCGGCGCATGGCCCGGCGTGCGGGTCGCCACCACGCTGGCCGAGGCTATCGATGGCGCCGATGCCGTGATGACCCTCCGGGTGCAGCTCGAGCGCGCCGCGGGTGGCGGGGTCAGCTCGCTGCGCCAGTACACCGCCACCTGGGGCCTCACCGAGGAGCGGATGAGCCTGGCGGCGCCAGGCGCCCCGATCCTGCACCCGGGTCCCACGAACGAGGGGGTGGAGCTCACCGCGGCGCTGGCCGCCGGCGAGCGCAGCCTCATCGGACGGCAGGTCCAGAACGGAGCGGCGGTGCGGATGGCGGTCCTCTCGCTGCTGGACGCCTGAGGGATGGAGACGATGCAGACACCGGCAATGCAGGCGACGACGCTACCGGGCGGCGCAGGCGACGGGCGATTCGGCAGGCTGACCGACGCGCCGGCCAGCCTGGTGCTGCGCGGCGTGCGGGTCATCGACCCGGCGGCGGGCACGGAGGAGGTGCGCGACCTGGCCGTGCTCAACGGTCTCCTGGTCGATCCCGAGTCGGTGCCCGCGGGCGTGCGGCGTCTCGACGCTGCGGGCCTGGTCGCGGCTCCGGGCCTCTGCGACCTCCACACGCACCTGCGCGAGCCTGGCGGCGAGGGAGCCGAGACGATCGAGAGCGGCACCCGGGCGGCGGCGCACGGCGGGTTCACCACCGTCTGCGCCATGCCGAACACCGATCCGCCGCTGGACGAGGCCGCGCGGGCGGCGTGGGTCAGCGGCCTGGCCCGCGACGCATCCGCCCACGTCCGGGTCGTGGCGGCCGTCACCCGCGGCCGCGCCGGCGAGGCGCTCACCGACGCGGCCGAGCTGGCGGGCGTCGGCGTGGTGGGCTTCTCCGACGACGGCGCCGCCATCCCCACCGCTCGCCTGGCGCGCGCCGCGCTGCAGGCGCTTCTTCCACTCGACCTCCCCATCGTGGAGCACGCCGAGGACCCCAGCCTCGCCGCGGGAACCCTGATGCGTGCCGGGCCCGTTGCGACGCGCCTGGGCCTGCCCGGCTGGCCCGCGAGCGCGGAGCTCACCATCGTCGAGCGCGACCTGGCGCTCGCCGAGGAGACCGGTGGTCGGCTTCACCTCACCCACCTGTCGACCGCCCTCTCGCTGGAGGCCGTGCGGCGGGCGAAGGCGCGCGGTGTGCGCGTCACCTGCGACGTCACGCCCCATCACCTGGCGCTCACCGACGCCTGGGTGGCCGGCGACCGCACGTTCTCCTGGGAGGAGCCCGGCCCGCTCGCCGCGGACCCGTTCCGGACGCCGCTCGAGGCAGCCACCGCCTACGACGGCCGCTGCCGCGA
>CAYVLM010000069.1:0-8441 GCA_964452225.1 uncultured Steroidobacteraceae bacterium
CGGGAGGTGGGCGAGCTCAGGAAGGTGCTCGATCAACACCGGGTGGTGACGCTCACCGGGGCTGGCGGGAGCGGGAAGACCCGCCTCGCCATCGAGGTGGCCGACGGGCTCCTCGAATCGTTCCAGGACGGCGTCTGGCTCGTCGACCTTGCGACCCTGGACGACCCCTCGCTTGTCACCGTCGAGACTGCGATTTCCCTCGGCCTGCGTGCGGAAGCCCGATCCGTGGAGGGCGCTCTCGTCTGGTCCCTGCGAGGACGGCACCTCCTCGTGCTTCTCGACAACTGCGACCACCTGCGCGAGGCAGCGGCCCGGACGGTCGAGCTGCTTCTCGACGCGGGTCCGGGAGTCCGCGTCCTGGCCACCAGCCGGGCGCCGCTTGCCGTTCCGGGCGAGCTCGTCCTCGCCGTCCAGCCGCTCGCGGTTCCCGCGTCCAACGCCGAGTCGGCGGCGACCATCGCCGCCTCCAGCGCGGTCAGGCTGTTCGCTGATCGGGCCGCCCTCGTCGCGCCGGGCTTCACCGTCTGCGCCGAGAACGCACCATCGGTGGCGAGCATCTGCCGCGGGCTCGACGGCATCCCGCTCGCCATTGAGCTCGCCGCCGCGCGCATGGGCTCGCTGTCGCCGGAGGACGTGGCGAACCGGCTCGACCACCGCTTCCGGTTGCTGGCCCGCAACCATCCCGCAACCCCGGTGCGGCATCGGACCCTGGAGGCAGCCGTCGCGTGGAGCTACGACCATCTACCAGAGCTCCAGCGCACTCTCTTCGTGCGGCTCTCGGTCTTCGCCGGTCCCTTCGATCTCGGGAGCGCGGAAGCAGTCTGCGCCGGGGGGCCGATCCTCGTCCACGAGGTCGCTGCACTCCTCGCGGCACTCGTCGAGCAGTCGCTCGTGGTCCCGCTCGACACCGCTGCCGGCCGCCGCTATCGGCTCCTCGAAACGATCCGGCAGTTCGCCCGTGACCGGCTTGGTGCGGCTCCCGAAGCTGCCGAGGTTCACCGGCGTCATCGCGATCACGCCCTGCGCCTGGTCGGAGCCCGCCGCCCGGGCAGCCTGGACGACAGCTGGGTCGAGCCGCTGAGCGGCCGGCACGACGACCTCGAGGCGGCGCTCTCCTGGTCACTGGCGACGGGCGAGTGGACGCAAGCCGCGGACCTGGCGGCCGCACTCGGCGAGTACTGGATTGCGCTGGGATACGCTGCCCGCGCCCGCACGAGGCTCGAGGAGACGCTGGATCGGGCCGATTTGAGCTCGGTGCCCGAACGCGAGGCCGACGTGCGCTACGTCCTCACCGACGCGCTGCACTGGACCGGCCAGCTCGATGCCGCCCTCGCCCAGGCGTGGGACGCTCACCGGCTCGTCGCCGATCGTCCGCCATCGCCCGAGAAGGTCGCCGCGCTCCTCAACCTGTCCTCCACCCATCTGCTGGCCATACGCGCCGACCCCCTCGCCGGCGTGGCGCCGGCGCGCCAGGCGGTAGCCGTCGCCGACGAGCTCGGCGACGAGAGCCTGCGGATGATCGCCGTCAGCAACCTCGGCAGCGTGCTGGTCTGGAGCGGGGCCTCCGTCGACGAGGGAATCGAGCACAAGCGTCGAGCGCTGGCCGCCGCCGAGCGGATCGGCGACCCGCAGCGCATCCTCCCGCTCTACTCCTCGCTGATCACCGTCCTCATGCTGCACCCCGAGCTTCGCCGGTCGGAGCCGATCAGCGTCGCCCACGAGATCGTGGCGCGCTTCGGCGACGACCGCCGCCTGGACCGGGTCATGCCCTGGGGCTGGCTCGGGTACGCCTTCCTGGAATCCGGGGAGTGGGACCGCACGCAGCAGGTGCTGGAGCGCTGGAGCCAGCTCCATCTCGAGGGGTATGACCTGACGCACATCCGCCACGTGCGTGGGTGCCTGCTCTGGATGCGGGGCCACCTCGAGGAGGCAGCCGCCGAGATGGCGGCCGCCATCGGCTCACCGGACCTGTCGCCCCGCTGGTACCACGACGTCTTCAACCTCCAGGCCGATGTCGCGGCCGACCGCGGCGACCTTGTGCAGGTGCGGGCGAGCGCCGCGCGCTACCTGGAGACGGAGGTGACGCCCGCCGAGGAGTCCATGAAGACCGCCGTCCTGAGCCCGCTGGTCCGCGCCGAGGTGGCTGCCGCGCTCCTCACCAGCGGCCCAGAGCGGAGGGAGCACGCGCGCCAGGCGCGGGAGGCACTGCGTCGAATGCGCGGGCTGGTGCAGCGCTACCCACACCCGACCGGGGGCGCGGTGCAGCTCGAGACCGCGACCACCCACCTCCTGATCAGTGAGGCGGAGCTGTCCCGCCTGGAGACGCCCCGCCCGGACCTCTGGGAGAGGCTCGCCGCGCAGGCCACGTTCGCCTACTGGCAGGCGTACGCGATGTGCCGCCAGGCGGAGGCGCTCCTGGCCATCGATCGAACGCGGGGCGCCGTGGCCCTGCGGACGGCCCGGGAGCGCACCGCGACCCTCGGGGCCGGCCACCTCGGCCGGCAGCTCGAGGACCTGACGGCCCGCTACGGGGTGGCGCTGACAGGCACACCTACCGGCGGCTGAAGACTCCGTCGGGATCGTAGGTCGCCATGAGCCGCTGCAGCCGCTGCGCGTTCGCCCCGTACAGGGCGGCGAGCTCGGCGTCTCCATCGCTGCCGGCATAGTTCGCGTACTGCCCTCCGGTGGAGAAGGGCGCCATGGCGGCATGGAACGAGCGCGCCCAGGCGATGGCCCGCGCGTCGTCGCCGGCATCGGTCCAGCCCGCCTGGATGGCGAAGTTGCAGACGGCCTGGCGATGCGGGAAGGCGGCCGCGCCCGGATCGATCCTGCCGAAGGCGCCGCCCAGCGGCTCGAACCAGGCCGCGCTGAAGGGCCCGGGCAGGGTCCGGCATCGGTCCACGAACAGATCGATCGCCTCGTCGGGCAGTCCTGACAGGTACTGCGACTTCCAGAAGTAGCGGTTGCCGGCGGGGCTCGCGGCGTCGAAGGCCTGCTGCAGCGCCGTGTACGGCATGGGGGTGATGGCGTTGAGGATCGGCTCGCCGAACTCACCGAGTGGGTGCAGGGCGCGCATCCCGGTCTCGGTCTCGCCGGCATACGCCACGACCAGGGCGATCGCCGTCTTGCCCTGGTGCTCCTGCGGGAACGGGTCCACCGGCGGGACGTTCACCGCCAGCGCAAACGACCCGACCTCGTCCGGCGCCTCCGCCATGAAGTCGCGGAAGAATCGGAGGGCGGCCGATGCCGATCGGTAGGGGTAGAAGACCTGCGCCACGGCCAGCTCCGGGCCGAGCGGGTGCAGGTCGAGCTCCATCTCGGCCACCACGCCGAATCGCCCGCCGCCTCCGCGCAGCGCCCAGAGCAGGTCCGGGTCGCCGTCGGGGGCGGCCTGGACCACCCGCCCGTCGGCGAGGACCACCGTCGCGCCGCGCAGGTTGTCTGCCGCCAGCCCGAACCGTCGCGACAGGAATCCGAAGCCCCCGCCGAGCGTGAGGCCGATGACCCCGGTCGACGAGTCCGTGCCGCCCGGGGTCGCCAGGCCGAACGCCTGGGTCTCGCGATCCAGGTCGGCGCCCACGGCTCCGGGTCCCACGTGAGCCGTGCGGGCTCCGGAATCGACCTTCACCCAGCGCATCTGCCGCAGGTCGATCATCAGCGCGCCATCGGCGACCGATCGACCGCCGACGTTGTGCGCCGCACCCCGGACCGTGACGTGCAGGTCGTGCTCGCGGGCAAAGGCCAGCGACCGCGCGATGTCCTCCACCCCCAGGCACCGGGCGACAAGGGCCGGGCGCCGGTCGATCATCCCGTTCCACACCCTGCGCGCTTCGTCGTAGTCCGCGTCCCCCGGCTGGATCAGGGTGCCCTTCAGATCGTCGGCGAAGCGCCGCACTGCCTGTGGATCGAGCGTTTCCTGCGCCTCCAAACGAGCCATCTCTCACCTCCGGGCCCGACCCTAGGCGATCGCGCTAAACGGGCGCTAAAGCGCTCACGGGCGCGAGGAGGTGCCGTCCCGTCCGGTCTGAGACGGCTAGGTCGTCTCCCACGCGCGGGTCAGGGACCGGACGCGCTCGAGGATCTCCGACCACGGCAGGCTGACCAGCAGGTAGCCGGCGAGCGCATACGCGCCGCCCGCGACCAGGTCGATCACGAAGTGATGGCCCAGGTAGACGGTCGCGAACCAGATGAGCCCGACGACCGGCGCCCAGGCGAGCGCGAGCCACCGGGAGCGCTCGCGCAGGAAGAGCAGCACGATCACCGCGTATGCCGCGTGCATGGAGGGAAACGCGGCGTACGGGTTGCCGAGCAGGTGCACGTAGGCCGACGACGCCGCGCCCCATCCGAGGCTCAGGCTCACCTGGGCCATCACGTCGGTGACCGGCAGCGGTGATCCGCCGATGACCGTGAACCGCGGTGGAGCCACCGGAAGGAGGACGAACGTGAAGAAGGCGGCGAAGCTGACGCCCACCAGGGTGATCGCGAACCGGTAGTAGCACGCGCGATCGCCGCGCCACAGCCAGATCGCGAAGAGCACCGGGTACACGAAGTGCGCGAGGTAGACGAGGGACAGGCCGATGTCGAGCGGAGTGATGACGCCCGGGAGTCGCAGGGCATGCTGGACCGCCACGGCCGGGATGACGCCGCCGGCCAGGGTCCGCTCCACACCTGCGATCAGGTCCGGCGGGACGAGCTGTCCGACGTCGGTCGTGATCCCCCGCTGCGCCTCCCAGCCGAGCAGCACGATGAGCAGCGGCCCCCAGTCGCGCACGAAGGGAATCCCTCGCGCCAGGAGGAGCACGCCGATGCCCGCCAGGAGCAGCAGAACGTCGAGGTCGAGGCTGGCGCCGGCGCCCAGCATCACGACCAGGACGAACGCGACATAGGCCGTCACGACCCAGCTCGTGAGCCTGGTCAGCGCTCGAGCACCGGTGGCCACTGCAGCCGGCGCCAGGGTCCTGGAGCGATCGCCTGTGGCGCGCGTATCCCCCGTCACCGTGTGTCGGCTCCGGGCGGGGCGGCGCCCATTGCCGGGGTTCGCACGCGCCAATCCTACGGTACGGAAGTACACCGCAGCTCAGTGCCACTCGTCCGGGTTTCGACGAGAGAACGGCCATGTGCGGCGACGTCGTCGGCGCGCCTCTACGATGGTGCGGTGCCCCGCCTGACGTACCCGCTCGCTCCCACCGCCGAGCAGGTCGACGACTACCACGGCACGCGCGTCCCGGATCCCTACCGGCCGCTCGAGGCCACCGATGCCCCGGAGACTCGCGCCTGGATCGACGCCGAGAACGCCCTCACCCGGCGGATCCTCGACGGTTCGCCGGAGCGGCGCGCGATCCGCGAGCGGCTCGGAGAGCTCTGGAAGGTGCCGCGCTCCGGCACGCCGTGGCGCCGCGGCGGGCGCTGGTTCCAGCTCCGGAACGACGGCCTCCAGGACCAGGACGTCCTCTGGACCGCGGACGGGCCGGACGAGGAGGGCCACGTCCTCTTCGATCCGAACGGGCTGAACGACGAGGGCACCACGGCAATCGTCGGCGTTGGCGTATCGGAGAGCGGCGAGCTGGCCGCGGTCGCGACGAGCAACGCGGGCTCCGACTGGCAGACCTGGCACGTCCGTCGGGTTGCGAGCGGCGAGGTCCTTCCCGACCGGATCGAGTGGAGCAAGTTCTCGTCCGCCGCCTGGACCCACGACGACGCCGGCTTCTTCTACGGCCGCTACCCCGAGCCGCCGGTGGACGCTACATACGAGGCGCCGAACCGGGACATGGAGATTCGCTACCACCGCCTCGGCACCGATCCGGCGGACGACCGGCTCGTCTTCTCGACGCCCGACGAGCCGGAGTGGGGATTCGAACCCGCGGTATCAGAGGATGGCCGGCACCTCGTCGTGGTGGTCACGCGGGGTACCGACCCGGAGACCCGCGTCTACCTCGCCGATCTAGCGAGCGGGGTCGCGAACGTCGAGGTTCGCCCGCTGCTCGCGGCAGCCGATGCGCGCTACGAGCCCATCGCCGTGGTGGACGGGACGATGTACGTGCTGACCGATCTCGGGGCGCCCCTTGGCCGCGTCATCGCCGTCGAGGTCGACGATCCGGGGCACCCTCGCGAGGTGATCCCGGAGAGCAACGACTCGCTCGAGCGGGTCCGTCTCGTGGGCGACCGGCTGGCCCTGGCCTACCTCCACGACGCGTACCACCGCCTGGCGATCTGCGAGCTCGACGGGCGCCACGTCGCCGACGTCCCCCTGCCCGGCATCGGGAAGATCCTGGGCATGGCGGGGCGCCGTGCCGACGCGGAGCTCTTCCTCACCTTCATGACCTTCGCCGTGCCGGAGTCAGTGCTCGCCGTGCGCATGGCCGATGGCGCCGTTCGCCCGGGACGGGGCCCGACCCTCCCCTGGGACCCGTCGGACTTCGAGACCGAGCAGGTCTTCGTCACCTCCGACGACGGGACGAAGGTGCCGATGTTCCTCGCCCACCGGCGCGACGTGGGCCGCGATTCGGATGCACCGGTGCTCCTCCACGGCTACGGCGGCTTCGGGATCTCCATCGGCCCGAGGTTCTGGTCATGGGGCCTGGCCTGGATGGAGCGCGGCGGGGTCCTGGCGGTTGCCTCGCTCCGCGGAGGGCGGGAGTACGGCAAGCCCTGGCACGACGCCGGGCGCCTGGAGAACAAGCAGAACGTCTTCGACGACTTCGCCGCCTGCGCCCGCTGGCTGGCCTCATCCGGCTGGGCGCGGCCACAGCGGATCGGGATCATCGGCGCCTCGAACGGCGGGCTGCTCGTGGGTGCCAGCCTGACCCAGCATCCGGATCTGTTCGGCGCGGCGCTTGCCGGGGTGGGCGTGATGGACATGCTCCGCTTCCACCGGTTCACCATCGGCTGGGCCTGGACCAGCGACTATGGCTCGGCGGACGATCCCTCGCAGTTCCGGACGCTGCTCGCCTACTCCCCGCTCCACAACATCCGGCCCGGCGTCGCCTACCCGGCCACGCTGGTGACGACCGGCGACCATGACGATCGCGTGGTGCCCGCCCACTCGTTCAAGTTCGCGGCCGCCCTCCAGGCGGCCCAGGCCGGCGACGACCCGATCCTGATCCGCATCGACACCGATGCAGGGCACGGCCTTGGCAAGCCGGTGGGCAAGATCGTCGACGAGCTCGCCGACTGGCTCACCTTCCTGGAGATGGCGCTGCGCCCTCCCGCGTCTCCCACCTCGACCTCTGCAGGCTGAGCCAGCCTGCGTGGTTCACCCGGACGCATCGGTCACCGATTGTCGGGCTTGTCGGTCGATTTACCGATGATGCACCGCGTCCTGGCCGCCAGGCTCCTGCCAGCGAGGTGAGCCAGGTGTCTATCGCCGCGCGGTGTTCGGGGTGGTCATCGAGACGGATCGGAGGAGCGTTGACATGAGGACTGGGCGGGCGGGGATCCGCGGACTGACGGCCATGCTCGCCGTTCTCATCGGCTGCACGGTGGCCGCGCCGGCGGGCACGCGCGCAGCGACGTCGTCGACGATCACGCTGACCGGCTGCCAAGTCAACGGCACAGGGATCCTCGAGCTCTGGCAGGCGATCATCGATGCCAACGACGAGAGCCTCTACCCCGGGCCGACCACGATCCAGCTCGCACCGAACTGCCCCTACTACTACTTCAAGGGCCCCTTCCCGGGTACGAACTACGCGCTCCCGCCGATCACCTCCGCGATCACCATCGACGGTCGCGGTGCATTCCTGACGACGGGACCGCGCTCGGGTGGCGATTCCTACGACGTGGGGGGCCTCTTTGACGTCCACGCGGGCGCCGCGCTCGTCGTGACGGACGCGACCCTCTTCGACGACTTCGGCCCGCCCGACGGCGGGGCGATCGTCACCAACGCGGGCACCGTAACGCTCGATCACATCTCCATCACTGGCTTCGACCCGATGGGCAATCCCGCCCTCGCGAACCTGGCCGGGGCCGACTTCACCTTCCGGAACTCGTCAGTGGACCATTACAAGCGCGACTCCGGGACGGACGCCGTTGGGGCCGCCGTCGACAACGCCGGGGACTTCTACTCAATCGGGTCGGACTTCATCGACGACGGCACCGAGCCCTACATCTCCCTCGTCCCGTACGGCGGACGCTCGATCGGGAACCGAGGGCACATGGAGCTGGTCGACTCACTGGTCCACGTGACGGGTGGCAACTCCATCGGTGACGGAAACTGGGGCCTCGGCATCGTGAACTCGGGAACGCTCATCCTGCGCGGCAGCGAGGTGAGCGGCAGCTTCTACCCTGCCAACGGGGCCGGCATCTACAACACCGGGACCCTGAACCTCGACTCAAGCACAGTCGACGACAATGAATCCCACGGGTCAGGCTTCAAGGGCGGGGGTATCTTCAACGCCGGAAGCGCCACGATCGTCAATTCTGAGGTGCTCGGCAACGTCGCAGAT
>CAYVLM010000070.1:0-8419 GCA_964452225.1 uncultured Steroidobacteraceae bacterium
AGCCCTCCGCGGAGCATGGAGTCCACCTCGCGCTCGCGGGTCGCGTGCCGTGTCGACAGCAGGCCGATCCGGGCCCTCTCGTACGCCGCGTAGTGATAGACGTGCATGCCCGGATGCCGATGCCATCGCTCCATGACGAAGTCGACGAATCCTTGGAAGGCGCGCTTCTCCTCCTGCCGTGTGTGTGCCCACCAGGACGCAAACGCGGACCTGCCCGCCGCGTCCTCGAGGGGGTCCCACACACCGAGGAGGTACTCCAGCCCGTCCTCTTCCGCGTATGGGTCACCCTCGATGTCGAAGAAGAGATCGGCCTGGTCCGGTTCGGGGAGCGCGGCGAGGCCGAGGTTTGGCTGCACGGGGAGCAGCTCGTACTCGGGCGCCGGTGCGCCTCGGGATCGCACCTGGAGCGCTGCCTGGGCGCGGAGGTTGCCGAGCGCCTGCTCGCTGAGCCCCTCCACCTCCGGCAGGGGATCGGCCAGGGCAGCGAGGTCGGCCATGGTGCCGATGCCGGCCGCCGCCAGGCGGGCGGCCTGGTCGTTGCGTAGGCCCGCGACTCCGCTGAGATGGTCCGCCGCAGCGCGCAGGGCGCCGCAGTGGGACTCCCAGCGGCAGACGCCACAGTGGGCGACCGGATCAGGCACAACGGGGAGCGGGTAGACCGGCGCATGGTCCGCGGCGACGGCGGTGAGGAAGCGGTCCTTCACGGTGCGGTAGTAGGCCGCGTAGTCTGCGAGGCGGTGGGAGTCCACTCGATGCCCGCTGCCGCCGAGCGCAACGTGCATCCGCTCGGGCATCCGGTCCTGCACGGCGGCCACGAGCTCGGAGTAGACGCACATCTGGAGCAGTGCGCCGCCCTTGGTGCGCCGCGCGAGCTTGGTGTCGAACACCTCGTAGGCGTGGCTCCCGAGCCCGCTCGGCTCTTCCACCCTGACGAGGAAGTCGACGTAGCCCAGCCACGTGCCGTTGAAGAGCGTCGCCTGGTAGATGACGTCCGCGCCCTGACGCATCAGGTCGGCGGTGTGGGCGGCATCGGCCTCGATGGCCCCCAGACCACGCTCCGTTGCGGGGCGGTCCGGGGCGACCCGGCCGTCTACGACCTCGTGGCCCTGCGCCTGCAGCCACTCGAGGAACCGATGCTCGTGCTCGATCCCGCGGTCACGAAGGACGGCGAGCTCCGGGTCGTCCCGCACGGGGCGCTCCACGAGGTCAACCAGCGCCGAGCGCTCGAGGGCGGTGAGATGCTCGCACTCGAGGAAGCCGACGAGGTCGGTGGCGGCGTAGACGGTCCTGCCGTCCAGCTGCTGCATCAGCGCATCCCCGGCATGCGCCAAGCGTAGCGAGTGGCGTGACACCTTGACTGTCGCGCGGGAGCCCGGGCCGCCCCCTTTCAGAATGCGTTCAGGGGCGGAGGCCACCCTCCATGCATGCGACTGAAGCTGCTTGGGGCGGGCCTGCTCATCGTGGTCGGGATCGGGGCCATCGTGGTGGTCATCGTCCGGCCCGGCGCGGCCTCGACCGGCAATTCCCAATACCTCACCGCTGCAGTGACCCAGGAGACCGTCACGAGCGACATCGCCGCGAACGGCACCCTGAGCCCCGTGACCCGCTACGGGCTTGACTTTGGGCAGCCGGCAACGGTGCTCGCGAGCTCGAGCTCTTCATCCTCGTCCTCCTCGGCCGCCGGCGCCGGAAGCTCGAGCGCGACCTGGCCGGTGACTGCGGTCAACGTGGCGGTGGGCGCCGTCGTCAGCAAGGGTGACGTCCTGGCCACCGCCGACACCAGCGACCTCGACTACCAGATCAGCCAGGCAAAGAACACGCTCGCGGCTGCGGGCAACCAGCTGGCGCAGGCGAAGTCGAACCTGGACGCGGCGACGACCGATGCGCAGCTCTGGCAGGCGAGGAGCGCCTACCACAACGCGGAGAACGCGGACGCGCAGGCCCAGAAGACGCTGGATGACCTGAAGGCGCAGAAGGCTCTGGCCACCATCACCGCCCCGGCGGACGGGATCGTCGAGGCTGTGAACGTCATCGCCGGCCAGGACGCGCCATCGGGCGACGCGATCGTCCTCGACTCGGGTGGCCTGCAGGCGGTGATCGCCGTGACCGAGACCGACCTGCCGAACGTCAAGACCGGGCAGCAGGCGACGGTGGGCATCACCGCGGTGAACGCCTCGGCGACCGGCACCGTGACGGCCATCTCGCCAACGGCCAACGGCGGCGGGAGCTCCGTGGTCACCTACGGGGTCACCGTTGGGCTGAACTCGACGCCTGAGTCCGCCAGGGCGGGCATGAGCGTGAGCGTGGCCATCACCATCGCGCAGGCGACCAACGCCATCGCCATCCCGTCCATCGCGCTCCTGGGCCAGACCGGCAGCTACAGCGTGCGGGTCATGGACGCCTCTGGCACGGTGACCGACGTGCCGGTGCAGGTGGGGCTGATCACCAGCAACCTCACGCAGATCACCTCCGGCCTCACCGTGGGGCAGCGCGTGGTGATCGGCGTCAACACGGCCCAGAACAGCACCACCACCGGCGGTTTCGGCGGACTGGGCGGCGGTCTCGGCGGCGGCACGTTCCGCCAGGTCACCGGCGGTGGAGGCTTCGGCCGATGACGGCCCAGGCCGGGCCGGTGCCGCTGATCGACCTCGAGGGGGTCACGAAGGACTATCTCCTGGGACGGGCGGTAGTCCACGCCCTGCGCGGCGTCGACCTGTCGATCACCCCGGGCGAGTTCGTGGCGATCGTTGGCCCGTCTGGCAGCGGGAAGTCCACGATGATGCACATCGTGGGATGCCTGGACCGTCCCAGCGCCGGGCGCTATGTGCTCGGCGGTGTGGACGTGGCGACCCTCGACGACGACGGGCTGGCCCGGCTCCGCAGCCTGGCCATCGGCTTCGTGTTCCAGTCGTACAACCTCCTGCCGCGAACCAGCGCGCTGGAGAACGTTGCGGCACCGCTGCTGTACCAGGGCGTCGGTCGCCGCGAACGGCTGCGCCGCGCCCAGGAGCTCCTCGAGCGGCTGGGGCTCGGCGAGCGGCTCGCACATGACCCGACCGAGCTGTCCGGCGGGCAGCAGCAGCGCGTGGCGATCGCCCGCGCCCTCGTCACCGAGCCGGCGCTCCTGCTGGCGGACGAACCGACCGGAGACCTCGACTCGGCCGCCGGGGCCGAGGTGCTGCAGATCCTCTCGGACCTGCATGCGAGCGGACGGACGGTGGTCCTCATCACCCACGACCTTGACGTGGCTGCCGTGGCACCGCGCACGGTCCACGTCCTCGATGGCCTCCTGGTGAACCCGGAGGAGGTGGCGGCGTGAACGTGTTCGAGCTGCTCCGGCTGGCCTTCTCCCGGCTTGGCGCTTCGCGCCTGCGCGCATTCCTGACCATGCTCGGGGTGGTGATCGGCGTGGGAGCCGTCATCGCGCTCGTCGGCGTGGGTGACGGAGCCACCCGCGGGATCACCAACCAGCTCGAGGGGCTGGGGACCAACCTGCTGACCATCACCGGGGGCCGGGCCCTGACGGGGGCGACCCGCGGCGCCATCGGCTCGGCCACGACGCTGACGCTCGACGACGCCGCCGCCATCGGCCAGGTGCAGGGCGTGGCGGCGATCGCACCGGAGATCTCCACCCAGGGCCTGGTCATCTCGGGAGGGGAGAACACCACCACATCGATCGTGGGAACCACGCCGTCCTACGAGAGCGTCCGCAACTTCTCCGTCTGGCAGGGCTCGTTCCTGAGCGACGCGGCCCAGGCAGCGGCCCTGCGGGTTGCCGTGCTCGGGGCCACGACCGCTGACGACCTCGGCCTCGGCCAGGCGGACATTGGCCGAACCATCACCATCGACGGGATCCCCTTCGAGGTGGTTGGCATCCTGCAGCCAAAGGGCAGCGTGGGGTTCGCGAGCCAGGACGACCAGATCCTGATCCCGCTCAGCACCATGCAGCGCCAGTTCGTCTCGGGGAGCTCGGTGCAGGCCATCTACGTGAGCGTGGCGAGCGCGAACCAGATCAACCTGACCGAGAACACCATCACGGCGACCCTCGAGGCGCGGCACCAGATCCCGGCCGGCGGGACGGACGACTTCAACATCTCGGACCAGGCACAGCTGCTGGGGACCGTCAGCAACATCTCCGGCCTGCTGGCGATTCTCCTGGGGGGCATCGCCTCGATCTCGCTCGTCGTGGGGGGCATCGGGATCATGAACATCATGCTGGTGAGCGTCCGTGAGCGGACGCGCGAGATCGGCGTGCGCAAGGCGATCGGGGCGCGCAACCGCGACATCCTTGCCCAGTTCCTGGTCGAGGCGCTGACCCTGTCGCTGATCGGCGGGCTGCTGGGAATCGCCCTGGGCCTTGCTGCCAGCTGGGTGATCGGCACCGTGGCGGGATGGGGATTCGCGTTCAGCCCGGTCACCGTGCTCCTCGCCGTCGGCTTCAGCCTCGGCGTTGGAATCGTCTTTGGAGTCTGGCCGGCCCGCCAGGCGGCACGCCTGGATCCGGTCGCAGCCCTGCGGTATGAGTGAGTTTCGAGGAGATCAGATGACCACCAACACGCCCGGGACCGGGCAGCTTCCACCTCCGAGCATGAGCATCCCTCCAGCCCCGCCGACACCGCCAGTCTTCTCGGTCGCAGCCGCCAGGCCGCGGCGGCGGATGACGCTGACCTCCGTCCTGCTCGCCGTGGCCGCCGTGGTGGCCGTGGCCGGGATCGCGTTCGCGGTGGGCCGGGTCACCGCACCCGCCTCCACCGCCGCCAACGGGACCGGTCGCTTCTTCGGCGGAAACGGTGCCAATGGAGGACCGGGGGCCTTCCCCGGGGCCCGCAACGGCACCGGGGCGGCAGGAGGCTTCCTTGGCGCCATCGCCGGCGAGCTCGACCTGCGGGGGACGGTCACGGGAGTCAACGGTGACACCCTCACGGTGCAGCTGGCGAACGGCACCTCGATCCAGGTCACCACGAGCTCGTCGACGACGTACCACACCCAGACGACCGGGTCGGCCTCCGACGTGCAGAACGGCTCATCGGTGCTCATCCAGGTGAGCGGCGGCAACGCCCTGCGCGGGATCTTCGGCCAGAACGGCGCCAACGGCGGCGGCAACGCGTCGGTGACGGTGCCCGCCGCGGACGTGACCGTCACCGGGCAGTAGGCGTGTTCCGCTGGTGGCGATACGGTAGGTTGCGCCCATGCATCTGTTGGTCGTTGAGGACGATGCCCGGCTGCGCCGTCTCCTGGCGCGGCTGCTGAGCGTCGAGCGCCACGTGGTCGAGGAGGCCGGCGACGCCGCCTCCGCGCTCGACCTGGCCCGGATGACCGACGGCCTCGACGTGATCATCCTCGACATCGGGCTTCCGGACCGCTCCGGGCTCGATGTCGCACGGGAGCTGCGCTCCTCGGGCTCCTCGGTGCCGATCCTGATGCTCACCGCCCGCGACGCGATCGATGACCGGGTCCGGGGGCTGGACGCGGGGGCGGACGACTACCTGGTCAAGCCGTTCGCCTACGAGGAGCTGGCCGCTCGGCTGCGCGCGCTCGGGCGTCGCCGCCGGGCCCCCGCCCGGCGGACCGCCCGGCTCGTGAACGGGCCCATCGTGCTCGACGAGGCCATGCGCGAGGTGACGGTCGCGGGCTCACCGGTCTCCCTGTCCCCGCGGGAGTTCTCGCTCCTCGAGTGCTTCCTGCGCCATCCCGGGCAGGCCCTCAGCCGCGACCAGCTCCTCGATGCCGCGTGGCCGTACGGGGTGGCGGTGACCCCCAACACCGTCGACGCCTACGTCCACCTGCTGCGCGAGAAGCTCGGCTCCGGCGGCGGCGAGCGAATCAGGACCGAGCGCGGGGTGGGGTACCGGATGCTCGCCCCGGAGCGGTCGGCGAGCGGGCGGTAGCCATGCTCTTCCGTCGACGAAACGGCCTGCTCGAAGGCGCCGCCTCGGGAGACGCGCGCCTCCTCAACCGGGTCCGATGGCGCCTGGTCGCCTGGAGCGGCGCCATCACCCTGGCGATCCTGGTGGTCCTGGGCGGAGCGCTGTACGTCAGCACCGCGTCGAACCTGGCGAATGCCACGGTGGCCGCGCTCCAGACGCGGGCGACCACGCTGCGCACCGCGCTGCAGCGGCTGAGCGTCCCGTTCGCCGGTGCCGATGTCTACCGCACCATCGGGCTGGCGATCGGGGGTCCGGCATCGGGCACCATCGGCACCATCGTCACCCCGGAAAACGTGGCCTGGGTCCCGCGCGACGCGCTGGCGCAGGATCTGCCGGTCGAGGCGGGCGTCGACGCGGTCCGGGCCAGCGGTGGCCAGGACCTCCGCCAGCTCGAACTCAGCGGGACCTCCGCGCGCGTCCTCTCACAGGCGGTGGACCTGCCCCAGGGCCGCTTCGTGATCCAGGTGGTGGCCTTCCGGACCGCGGAGGAGGGCACGCTGCGTACGCTTCTCCTGGTCCTGCTGGTCGGAGGCCTCGGCGCCGTGGTGCTGGCGCTCGCCGGCGGCTGGCTGTACGCGCAGAGGGCGCTGGTTCCCATCCGGGACTCGCTGCGCCGGCAGCGGGAGTTCGCGGCGGATGCCTCCCATGAGCTGCGGACGCCGCTCACCATCCTGCGGGCCTCGGTCGAGGACCTGCGCCGCCATTCCGATGCGCCGGTGGGCCAGGTCGGGACTGCGCTCGAGGACATGGGGGACGAGGTCGATCACATGACCGAGCTGGTCGATGGGCTGCTCCTGCTGGCCCGGGCCGACTCCGGCGTGATGGAGATTGGGCATGAGCGGGCCGATCTTGCCGACGCAGCCGCGGCCGCGCTGGGCGAGCTCACTCCGCTGGCGCAGGAGCGGCGGGTCATGCTGACCCTCGATGCGGTGCCGACCGAGGTGGTCGGAGACTTCGGCCGGCTGCGCCAGATGGCGGTGATCCTCATCGACAACGCGGTGCGGCACTCCGGCGGACCGGCACAGGTCAACGTCGAGGTGCGGCGCGAGGGGACGCAGGCGCTGCTGCGCGTGGACGACACGGGCCGGGGGATCGCCGAGGACGATACCGAGCACGTCTTCGATCGCTTCTGGCGGGCGGCGGACGCTCCGCCGGGTGGCCTGGGCCTGGGGCTGGCCATCGCGCGGTGGATCGCGGAGCGGCACGGCGGGACGATCAGGGCCTCCCAGCGCCCCGGCGGGGGAGCCAGGTTCGAGGTCCGGCTGCCCGCCGCCTCCTGAGGCGCACCGTCCTGCAACCGGCACCGCACCGCCGTCATCGCCCTGGCACGGCCGCCGCTGCCCTCGCCCCGCCTCCGCCCTGGCGTGGGCATTGGCGGGCGCCCGAACGGCCCCCAACCGACGCTGGACTTGTCAGCTGCTGCCACCAGGCGCGTTAGACAGGTCAACGGCTGCGGCGAGAGCCCGTGAACGGCGGATTCACGCTCGGCGGAGGGCGCCATCGGCCTCGGCGGAGCGCTCCGAGCTGTTTAGCGCGCACCACCACAGCATTTGACAAGTCGGCGAGCAGGGTGGCCGACGGGCCGTCCGCGCCCCCGCCCAGTCGCCGAGCTTCCGGTGCGCGAGCACCGATGCCGGGTGCCACCCGGCGGCCTGGCGCCGATGCCGCCGGCTGGGCGATAGATGCCCCGTACTCCGCGCGAAGCCCATCTCACGCGGGGAATGGGCGACAGAACGGTCGCCCGTAAGCACGACGCGCGCCCCGGCGCACCGCTCACGATCACCAGTGACCGATCTATCGAACAAACCCGGCGCCGCCGCAGGCTCCGGCGCGATTCGGCTGATCTATCGCCCGCCCTGCCACCCGGGCGGGCGTCGCGGGCACGCGCTGTCTCCTAGAGGGGCAGGCGGACGACGGTGAGCGCCCAGCTGCAGTCGGAGTCGACGTGCAGGAAGAGGTCCCCTGTCAGGGTCGGGTGCTGGGTGAAGAAGGTCGGCTGGGTGGTGCCGGGCGTGGGCGCCTGGGCAACGGTCTCTTCGAGGAAGACGACCGGGGTGCCGCCGGACGGCGCAACCGACCCCGTGAACGTGCAGGTGGCACCGGTAGCGGCTTCGCTTGGCACCGCGGCGGCCCAGCGCAGGGCCGTGCTGCCCTCGACCGAGATCGGCCCGAAGTCGCCGCCGGTGGTCTGCGCGAACCCGATGACGAAGGTCGGCGAGCCCGCCGCGGGGCTCGGTGGAGCGCTGGCCGGAGCCAGGAACGCATTGGGCGAGAATCCGGCCGCCACCCACGCCTCGATGAACGCCGGCTTGGCGGGGTCGACGTCCCGGACCAGGTACCAGCCGTAGCCGTCGGTACGGATCGGCCCCAGGACGACCTGGACCAGCGCGCCGGGCGGCAGGTCGGCCGAGGTTCCCCACCGCGTGCCGGGCAGGTCGCGCAGGTGGACCGTGGTGCGGGTGGTGACGATGGCCCCGGCGTCGAAGATCGGG
>CAYVLM010000071.1:0-8399 GCA_964452225.1 uncultured Steroidobacteraceae bacterium
TGCCTCCGCGTTGTCGCGGTGGATGATCGGGGCTCAGGAGGTGGGGAAGATGCGCCGATGGTGGCGGATCGCCATTGCCGTCGTGGTGGTGGCGATTCTTGGCCTGGGCGGCTACATGGGCTACGTCGCCTACGAGGGCTCGCGCCAGTTCACGTCCAGGGCCGCGGGGGGCATCGACTGCCGCACGCCCAATCTGCAGTTCGGCTGGGCGTACGAGGCGATCAACTACGACATCGCCGACGACGCGCAGCTGACGATCCGGAACCCGGACATGGAGCATTGCGTCTACCAGGGGACGCCTGCCGGTGACGAGGTGGTGACGTCGGACGGGATCCGCCTGGCGGGCTGGTACATCCCGGCCGGCAACGGTGCGGGACCCACCGCTCCGACCATCGTGCTCATGCACGGGATCACGTCGTCCAAGGCGGGGATTCTCAAGTATGGCGAGGGGCTCCACGCGGACTTCAACCTGGTGGCCTTCGACCAGCGCAACTCCGGACGCAGCACGGGCAGCGTCATGACGGCCGGCATCAAGGAGGCGATCGACCTGCGCACCATGATCGACTGGCTGGTGGACGCCAAGCGCCCGTCGCACATCGGCGTGCTGGCGAACTCGCTCGGCGCGTTCGCGTCGGTGGGGGAGTCGGTGGACGACAGCCGGGTGGAGGCACTCGTCCTCGACTCGATGCACACGCGGCTCCGCTACCAGCTCGAGCAGCGCCTGGAGCACGTCGGTCATCCGCCCTATCCGGGAGTCTGGGCGATCGACATGGGCATGTGGTTCCGAACCGGGGTGGACGTGAACTCCCGCGACCCGGTGGACATCATCGGCCAGTACGGCGACCGGCCGCTGCTGATCACCCACGGCACGGCTGACAACGAGGACCTGCCGGAGCGCACCCAGGCCTTCTACGAGGAGGCGCTGGCGGACGGCATCCCGGCCCAGATCCGGTGGTGCGAGGGAGCCGGCCACAACTCGCCACTGGGGATGCCCGCGGAGCTGTGCAGGGCGGACTTCGCCACCTGGGTGCACGATTTCTTCACGGCGGCGTTCCCGGCCTAGCGCACCCGCTCGAATGCTCGAACCGCGGAACGGGCAGGACGGCGCGGAGCTCTACAGCACCGCGGCCAGGATCCCGATGACGAGCCCGATGGCGGAGCCGCCGGCGATCATGCGCAGCGCCCGCGCGCGGTCCGCGCGGCGGGCGGCGGCGTCCTCCACCGCGCTGCGCGTCCCGACCTTGCCGAAGTTGAAGACCCCGAGCCAGCCGAACGCGACGCAGAAGTGGAGGATCGCCTGCAGGTAGGTGATCGCGGTCCCCGCGGCGGGAATGGCGATCAGCAGTCGCCATGCCGGTGGAGCCCCGATCAACAGGAGCAAGGCCAGGAGCGCCAGGGTGATGACCGCGCCGACGTGGCCGGCGCGGCGACGGGCGGTGATCTCGTCGGTGCCGATGTTGCAGGTGCCGGCCTGGTAGCCGGCTGCCCGGAAGGTGGTCAAGGCGATCAGCCTCGCGATGCTCAGGTGCTCGGTGCTCAGCGGGCGGGTGACAAGCGTACATCTTCTCCTTCGGCGAGCGGTTACGCCGAACGACGAATGGCCGCCCAACGACGGGCCGAACAGCCCGTGAAGTGCCCGCCGCGGCTGGCGACCATGCCTTGGTGTCCAGCGCATCGCTGCCCGTGCTCGAGTGCCGCGACCTCGCCAAGCGCTTCGGATCCCGCCAGGCGGTGGACGGCGTCGGTTTCACCATCGCCACCGGGGAGACGTACGGCCTCCTCGGCCCCAACGGGGCGGGCAAGACCACCACGATCTCCATGGTCTGCGGCATCCTGGCGCGCGACGCCGGCGAAGTCCTCATTGGCGGGCAGCCGCTGACACCGGGGGCCACGGCGCTGAAGGGCGCCATCGGCTACGTTCCGCAGGACCTGGCCATCTACCCGGACCTCAGCGCCCGGGAGAACCTGGCTTTCTTCGGGCGCCTGTACGGCCTGGGCGGACACGAGCTCACGGAGCGGGTCGACCAGGTCCTGGACGTGATCGATCTCACCGATCGGGCGAAGGACCGGACGGCGAGCTTCTCGGGCGGGATGAAGCGTCGCCTGAACATCGGCATCGGGCTGCTGCATCGGCCGCGGCTGCTCGTGCTCGACGAGCCTACGGTGGGCGTGGATCCGCAGAGCCGCAACGCCATCCTGGAGAGCGTCGAGGCGCTCGCCGCCGAGGGGATGGGGATCCTGTACACGACCCATTACATGGAGGAGGCCGAGCGCCTCTGCGACCGGGTCGGGATCATCGACGAGGGGCACATCATCGCGGAGGGGACCCGGCGCGAGCTGGTGGCCCTGGTTGGCGGCCTCGACAAGGTGAGCCTGGTCGCGAGCGGGGACACCGCATCCGTGCAGGGCCAGGTCCAGGCGGTTGACGGCGTGCGCCAGGCAACGCCGCACGAGGGCGGGATGGAGATCCTCGTGGAGGAGGCGCGCAACCACCTCCCCGCGCTCCTCCAGGCAGCGTCCCGCGACGGCGTGGTCGTCAAGTCGGTGGAGGTGGTCGAGCCCGATCTCGAGGCGGTCTTCCTGCATCTCACCGGTAAGGCGCTCCGGGACTGAGCCGAGAGGGAGGGACCGATGCGGGCGGCGCTGGTCATTGCGCGGCGGATCCTGCGCCAGCGGATCCGGGATCGCTCGGCGATCGTGTTCGCGGTCGTGACTCCGCTCGCCCTGGCGGTCGGCTTCGCCTCGATCGTCCCTGACTTCACCGGCTCCTTCCATGCGACCTTCGCGGTCGTGGACGCCGACCACGGCGAGGTGGCGAACCTGCTGACGGAGCAGGTGCTGCAGCCGCTGTCGGGTGACGGCGGGATTCTCGACCTCGAGACGCTCCCGGACGTCGACGCGGCGCGCCGGGCGATCGCCGACGGGACGGTCGACGCGGCCATCGCCATCCCGGCGGGCTTCACCGAGGCCGTGCAGTCCGCCCAGCCTGCGTCGCTCGACATCATCGCCGGGGAGGGCACGCTGTCACTGGACGTCGCCCGCGCCGTGGTGACCGACTTCGCGAACGCCATTGGCACCGTGCAGCTCATGGTGGCCACGGTGAACGCGACCGGCGGGACCGTGGACACCGCGACCGTCACCGCCGCACGGGAAGCGGTTCAGGCCCCGGGCCTGGTGACCGTCCACGACGTCGTGGCCGAGCACCTGCAGGCGAGCATCGCGACCTTCTACGCCGCGTCGATGGCGATCATGTTCGTCTTCTTCGCCACCCAGTACGGTGCGCTTGCCCTCCTCGCCGAGCGGCAGGAAGGCACGCTGTCGCGGCTGCTGGCGGCACCCATCCCATCCTCCTCGATCCTGCTCGGCGGGGCCCTGGCCTCGATGATGCTGGGGTTGATCTCGATGGGGGTCCTGGCACTGGCAACCACCCAGATCACGAACGCGAGCTGGGGTCCCCCGGGTCCGGTCGCCATACTCATCGTGGCCGCCGTGGTCGCCGCGGCGGGGATCTCGCTCCTGCTGGCCGGCTTCGCGCGCACGGCGGAGGGAGCGGGCAGCGCGAACGCCATCGTGGCGCTCATCCTCTCCGCAATCGGCGGTGTCTACATTCCGCTGGCGCAGGCGCCGGAGCTGCTGTCCCGCGTGGCGCTCATCACGCCGCACGCCTGGTTCATGCGGGCGATCGAGTCGCTCTCGAGGCCCGGCGCCGGAATCGCGGACATCCTGCCGTCGATCGGCGTGCTGCTGGCCATGGGGGCGGTGACGGGCGCCATCGGGCTGGCCCGGTCACGTCGCGTACTGGTGACCGCATGAAGGCGCTCGAGATCGCCCGGGTCAGCATGCTGCGGACGCTCCGCAACCGGACGGGGCTGTTCTTCATCGTGATCTTCCCGCTGATCCTGATCGTGGTGCTGGGGATGACCTACGGCGGGATGGGAGGCGGCCGCGCCGGCATCGCCGACCTCGACGGCGGCCCGCTGGCGCAGGACCTGGTGCACCGCCTCGAGACGAACGACGCGGGCGTGCAGGTGCGCTCCTACTCGTCGGAGTCCGACCTGCGCGATGCGGTGGAGCGAGGGTACGTGGAGGTGGGGCTGGCGATCCCCGCCGGGTACGACGCGCAGCTGCGGGCCGGCGATGCCGTGACGCTCGACTACCTGGCCCAGCCCACGAGCGTGGCCAGCGCGGTGCGGACCGCGATCGACGCGGTGATCGCCGGGCACGTGGCCATGGTGCGTTCCGCCCTCTTCGCCACGCAGCAGACCGAGGTGGGCCTTGACGCGGCGCTCACGGCGGCGGCCTCGCAGCAGCCGATCGTGGCCGGTGTCTCGGTGGTGACCCAGCCGGTGAGCGAGGCGGCCACCTATCCGAGCGGCTTCACCCTGGGCGCCCAGAGCCAGCTGATCCTGTTCATGTTCCTCACCTCGCTGACCGGCGCCGTTCCGCTCATCGTGAGCCGCCAGCTCGGCATCTCGCGCCGGGAGTACGCGACGCCCACGCCGGCGCGCACGATCATTGCCGGCGAGGCGCTGGGCCGGTACGTGTTCGCGCTGTTCCAGGGCTTCGTGATCGTGATCGGATCCTGGCTGCTGTTCGGCGTTGACTGGTCCGATCCGCTGGCGACGGGAGCCCTGGTCCTCATCTTCGGCGCCGTCTCCGCCGGGGCGGCCATGCTCATCGGCGCACTGGCCTCCAACCCCTCGCAGGCGGGCGCCTTCGGTCCCGCGGTGGGCATGCTGGCCGCGCTCATCGGCGGCGCGATGGTGCCGCCGGAGGTCTTCCCGGACGTGATGCGGACGCTCTCCCACATCACCCCGCACGCCTGGGCCATCGATGCCTTCCGCGAGATGAGCCTGCACGGCGGCCACCTGCTCCAGATCGTGCCCCAGCTCGCCGCGCTCGCCGGGTTCGCCGTGGTCTTCCTGGGGCTTGCCGTGATGCGCTTCCGGCGCATCGTGACCAGCGGCGCGACCTAGGGTCCCGGTCCGTCCCATCGGGCGCCTGTATCCGTTTGCGCCGGCTGCTCGTCCTTAGTAGTGAGAGGCCGGTCGAGCCGGCCCTCGAACACCAGTGAACGGAACACGAGGAATCCCATCCATGTCGTACCTGAACGAGGGAACCATCGACCGGTTCCTGCGCATCATCCTTGCGGCCGGGCTCTTCGGCCTTGCCGCCGCCGGCATCCCCGCCGGAGCCTGGGTCTTCGCCACGCTGACGGTGGCCGCCCTCCTGGCCGTGACCGGCATTGCCGGCTGGTGCCCGCTGTACGCCGTCCTGCACCTGAGCACCCGGCCCGTCCGCCATTGACCGTCCGGCCAGGGCGGCGCGCCACCGATCGCGCATCGGTTCAGGCCCCGGAGAAGGCGTCAGCCGCCGAGTCGCGATCCCAGGGCTCCTCTGGGCGCACATAGGTCATCAGAACGGTGGGGGACCCGTTGCCCTTCGGGCGGCCGGCGCTGGGCATCCGGCCGTCGGGGTGACGGGCGGCACTGGATCGGAGGCCGATGCCGGCGCCACCATGAGCTCGTGACCGACCTGCGGGAGCCGGACCAGCTCGCTGCGCGTCTCGCCGTCGAGGCGCCATGGCTGGTCCGGCTCGCCACGCGCCTGACCCGCGATCCGGCGGAGGCGGAGGATCTCGTCTCCGAGACGGTGATGGCCGCCTGGCGGCGGCGCGGCCAGCTGCGTGACCCGGCAGCCCTGCGGGGCTGGCTGCGGCGCTCCCTCGTCAACCGGGTGATCGACCGCTCGCGCCGGCACTCCGTGGAACTCCTGGACTTCGCCGCCGTGGAGGCCGACTGGCGCGACGACGACTTCACCGTGGACCCCGAGGCGGTCGTGGAGCGCGCCGAGCTGCGCGACGAGCTGGAGGACGCCCTCGTGCGCCTGCCGGTCATCTACCGCATCCCGGTGGTCCTCCACGACGCGCTCGACTGGAGCGGGAGCGAGGTCGCCGATGCCATGCGCATCGGCCTGCCGGCGGCCAAGCAGCGGATCCGCCGCGGGCGGATGATGCTGGTCCACGCCCTCGCCGCCGACGACGCCCGGCGCCGAGCCTCTCTGGCCCAGCCGATGCGCTGCTGGCGCGCCAGGCGCCTCGTCTCCGGCTACCTGGACGGCGAGCTTCCGGCGGGGGAGCGGACGGCGGTGGAGGAGCACCTCGCCGGGTGCCCCACCTGTCCGCCGCTCTACGCCTCCCTGGTCGGGATCCGCGATGCCATGGGCGCCCTGCGCGATCCCGACACCGTGGTCGAGAAGCAGATCGCCGCCCGCATCATGGAACGCACAGCTGTCGGCGATGCCGCGCGACGATCGGGAGCATGAGAGCACCCCGGCTCGACGCCGGGGCGCTCTGCCGAGCACCGTGTGAGAGATTCTCCTCAGCTCCCAAAGCCCCACTGATGCACGATCTGCGTGTGGTCAGGGTTGAGCTGGAAGATGACGAACATCTCGCCGGCGTCCTGGGTTGACCCCCAGATTGCCGGGAAGAGGATGAAGTCGCCGTACTTCAGCGCTGCGCCCTCCTGCCGAACCTCGAATGAGAAAGCCGAGCGCAACGTTACGGTTTGCGCAATAGCCGCCTCACCCACGTACTCTTCGGTGAAATCGCTCGCTCCGATCGCGAGTCGAACATCCGCGGAGGTCGGCACGTCAGCGTCGCTGGTGTAGTAGGACGCGGCGAGCTCGCCGTCACCGGAGCCCCAGGCGGTCAGCACCCGAGAGATGAGCGCCGTCTCGATCAGAGGCGTCTGCACCACGCTGTCCGGCGCGGTGGCGCTCAGGAGGATGTTCCACTGAGACTGGATCCGCATGTCGGCGATCCGGTACACGGCGACCCCGTACCCACCCCCAATGCTGGAGGTATAGCGGAGTGCAGTGCCCGCGTAGAAAGCATCGGCCGACCACGGCTTCGCCAGGACGATGCCGGTCCGGGTCACTGTGAAGTCGACGCCGGCTCGCTCGTCCACGGTTGCCTTGATCTGCGCCTGGCCGTCATAGGTCTCCGTCCACGTCGGCGAGCCCACGGCAATGCGCAGCGACGCGTCCGTCGTGTAGAACCCGACGGCCGCATCACCGTCGTGCGCATTCCACGCCGCAATGTTCGCGTCGATGAGCTCGATGACGGTCGTGGGTGCCACCGCGGTAGATGCCGTTGGAATGGGCGTGGGCGTCGCGTTCGTCCCGATCGACGCCGACCGGTCCGAGGCGAAGTAGGCACCCATCACGATGGCCAGGAGCGCCACCCCAGCGGCGACCGCCACCAGCGTCGTGCTGTGCGTGATCATCAGCCAGCGGGGCCATGTCGCAGTTCGCTGGGACATGATCTCCACCTCCCTCATGACCCGGGGCAGCAGGTCATCGGGGGCGGGCGGCGCGTTGCGCGCCATCCACGGGTGCAGGATCGGGTCCAGCCCGCTGTCCCTCGTCATGCCAGACCTCCTTGCAGGCTGAGCCGTGAATCGGCTTCGATGGCTGCGCGCATCGACTCCTCCGCCCCGTGCAGGCGTGACTTCACGGTGCCGACCGGCACCTGCATCGCGTCCGCGATCTCCGGCACGGACAGCTCCAGGAAGAAGCGAAGGACGAGCACGCTCCGCTCCCGCACCGAGAGTCGGGCAAGCCCGCGTCGCACCGTGTCTCGGTCGATGACGCCCGGCTCCGGCTCGTCGCCGCCGGATACCCAATCCGGCAGTTCGCCCGTCTGCCGGGCGCGGTGCTCGCGGCGAGCGAGGTCAAGGCAGGCGTGAGCGAGCATGCGGTGCATCCAGGGTTCAAACCGGTCCGGGTCGCGCAGCCGCGGCAGGTCGCGCCAGAGGTGAATCAGGGTCTCCTGCACCGCCTCCTCTGCGAGGGTGCGGTCATGGAGGATGAGCGTCGCGGCCCCGAAGAGCCGGTCGATGGCGCTGGATGCCAGCGTCTCGAAGGCTCCTCGATCACCGCTTCGTGCCAGCTCTACGACCCCACGCCTCATCATCGTGCTGCTCCGGGTTTCGCAGGAGAGGCGCACGGGATGGATCAACCGTTCACTCTTCGTGCAGGCCCCTCATGGAACCGCAGCCGGACGTCCGCCGCCGACCGGCGGGAACGTGGTGTCCCACGCCGGTCAGGCGGTTCGCGCGGCTAGCCGCTCACGCCGGTCGCGCCCCGTGACGAGGACCCGGCCGGCGTCGGTTCCGCGCCTCAGGCGGTTCTGTCAAATCGCCATGCGGCGACGGCTGGAGCCTCGCGTACAGGTATGCGGCCCCCAGCAGGAGCAGACCAAGCGCCACGAAGGACAGCACGCGGTAGGCGACGTCGAGCGACGAGAGGTCGACCACGAAGACCTTGACGGTCACGACCCCCAGCAGGGCGAGGCCGAAGAAGCGCGCCAATGGAAGGCTGCGAGTCAGCCCCGCGAC
>CAYVLM010000072.1:0-8306 GCA_964452225.1 uncultured Steroidobacteraceae bacterium
CAAGCTGCTTGGCGAGCGCTGTCATGCGCTCGTCCTGGCCCGGGGCGGCCACCAGCCGGTAGCTGGGCCTCACGTGCTCGGCCAGCAGCTCGCGGAGCGGCGCGTCGGCGATCAGGCGGCCGCGGTCCAGGATCGCCACCCGGTCGCAGATGCGTTCGACGTCGCCCAGGATGTGGCTGGAGAAGACCACCGTGGTGGTGCCCCGCATGTCGCGCACCAGCTCCAGCAGGTTCCGCCGACCCTCGGGGTCGAGGGCGGTCACCGGCTCGTCGAGGATCAGGATGTCCGGCCTGGCCAGGACCGCCTGGCCGATGCCGAGGCGCTGGCGCATCCCGCCCGAGTAGCCGCCGATTCTGCGGTCGCCCGCCGCCAGGAGCCCGACCTGCTCGAGGGTCTCGCCGACCCGGCTCCGCAGCGCTCCGGCGTCCAGGCCGTGCAGGCGCCCCGTGAGCTGGAGGAGCTCCCGCCCGGTCATCCAGGAGTAGAAGCGCAGGTCCTGGTCGAGGTAGCCGACCTTGCGATGCAGGCGAGCGCCGTCCAGGCCCACCGGAACGCCGGCGACCGTTGCCGTTCCGCTGGTCGCTCGCGCGAGGCCCACGAGGATGCGGATGGTGGTGGTCTTGCCGGCCCCGTTCGGTCCCAGCAGGCCAAAGACGGATCCGCGCGGCACCTGCAGGTCGAGCCCGTCGAGGGCCAGGATGGACCCGAAGTGCTTCGTCAGGCCATGGGCCGAGATGGCGGTCGCGCCGCCGGGCCCGGCGCCAGCCCCGGCATTGCTCATCCCTCGTCGCGCCCCGCGACGAAGTAGAGCATCGGACCAATGAGGTTCACGAGCACGATGACGAGCACCCAGACGAGCTTGCTCCCGCCGCGCACCCTCCGTTCGCTGCGCTCCAGGTCGATCAGCGCCGCGATCATCAGCCCCAGCTGGATCAGGACGATGGGGGCCAGCAGCGCGACGATCTGGAGCGGGGTCAGGTCCGCCATTGGCGCGATCCTACGCCAGCCATCGGCTCTACATCCACGTACCCTGAACGGGTGCTCGACATCGTGATCGGGATCGCCCTGGCCATCGTGCTGGCCTGGGGTGCGCTCGTCGCCTTCCTGTTCGCCGCGGGCCGTTCCACGCCGGGAGCGCGCGACGTCCTTCGCCTGCTGCCCGACACGCTCCGACTGCTGCGCGCCCTGGCGTCCGATCCTGCGGTGCACCGCGGTGGCAGGGTCCGGCTCTGGCTCCTCCTCGCCTACCTGGCGAGCCCGATCGATCTGATCCCGGACTTCGTGCCGGTCATCGGCTACCTCGACGACGCCATCATCGTGGCAGTCGTCCTGCGGGGCGTGGCAAGGGCGGCGGGGGCCGAGGTGCTGCGGCGCCGCTGGCCCGGTACGGACGACGGACTGCGCGCCCTCATGCACGCCGCCGGCATCGCGAGCGACCAGGTCGAACCCGCAGCGTACGCTGAACGACCGATGGCGCCGAAGCCGGGGAAGGGAGGCACAGGGGGTGACGGGACGATCCGGAGGTGAGGCGCGGCCGGTCGTGGTGTGGGCGGCACAACGGGTCGAGCCGCCCGGACCGCAGACGTCGGGCATGCGGCGCGAGCAGGCGTTCAGCGGAGAAGATCGGTGGTCTCGTGCACCGTGAGCGGCCACGGCCGGGGGCGCGGGCCGAGCTGGTCCTGGTGCGCGTCGGCCCCGGACCCGCGGGTGGTGAACGTCGACGGGCGGTCGACGGGCTAGGACGAACCGAAAGCCGCGAGCCAGGCCTCGATCGCATCGAGGACCGCCGGGTCGACATGCTGCGCCGTTTCCAGCTCCGCCGGCGTGGACACACCCTGACCAGGGAAGAAGAAGTGGTTATCGGCGTCCAGCACCCGGATCGTGACGTTCGGGTCACCCGCGAGGCCGGCCCTCCAGAGCGCCAGGTCGTCCGCGACGGTGACCTGGTAGTCGCGGCCGCCCTGGAGGATCAGCATCGGCCGATGCAGCGCCGCCGCGGCGGTGACCGGGTCGTGGTCGCGCATGTCGAGCCAGTAGGGCGCCGGCAGCCCGAACGGCAGCTCGGCGGCGGGTGTTGAGGCGGACAGGTCCGCGCTGTCGACCCGCCTCGCCTGCGCCACCAGCTCCCCGATGGTTGAATCGGGAACGGGAGCCGCGCCGGGCGCCAGCGAGGCCAGGTGGCGCATCTGGCGAACGATCGTCCAGTGCAGCGGCTGCGCACCACCGGCCAGGATGACGAGACCGGCCACCGACGGGACGGCAGCGGCGATCCGCGGAGCGACGGTGCCCCCCAGGCTGTGACCGGCAAGAACGATACGTTCCCCATCAACCGCCGGATCGTTTGCCAGGAGACCGATGGCGGCCTCCGCCTGCGCGTACTCATCCATGACGGTGAGCTCCGGCATCTCCCTGACCTCGGCCGGATGGACGTGCGTGACCTTGTCGAAGCGCAGCACGGCCACGCCGCGACTTGCAAGGCCCCAGGCCAGGTCCTTCAGCGGCTTGTTCCTTCCGACCGTGCCGTCGCGGTCGTTGGGTCCGGAACCCGAGAGGAGGACGACCCCGGGCACCGGGCCGGGCCCCCGTGGCAGGCTCAGGATGCCCGGCACGGAAAGCGGCCCGGAGCCGACTGTGACCTCCCGCTCGTCGAACAGGCCCGGATCCGCGTACGCGGGCGGCTCCCACGGCTGGACGGGCGCTGCCGCCTCCGGCGGGCCCAGGGCGAGGCCGGCAAGATCCCCACCGGCGGTCACCGTGACCAGCAGGGTCAGGCTCCCTCGCTCACAGCTCGCCGGAATTCTGACCAGCGTTCCCTGCGGCGTCGGCTCGACCACCGGCGTGCCCACCGACACGACCGAGCCCAGGCGTTCGAGCTCGCCGTCCCAGGCAGCCCGCAGCGCCTCGGCAGAGACCAGGCTTCGAAGCTGGGGTGCGAACCGCTCGCGGATCTCGTCGAAGCGCCTGTCCCGGGTCATCTCGATGACGGCCAGGCCGATCGCGACCGCGGATTCGGGCATCACGCCTTCTCCTGCTGAATTTTCCGCTGGACAGCCGCTCAGTCTGCCACTAGCATCCGTCCGCCGCCCACCCGCCCGGCGCGCGCACGAGCACCCTCGGAAGGGGAACCCATGCGTGCCAGGCGAACCGCGAGCCCGTCGCCCCTCACCCGGATGACGCGCGTTCGCGCGCTGCTGCTGCCGGATCACCCGCGGGTCACCTCCCGAGCCGCCGCTCCCCTCGCCATCGGCCCACGGTACGGGGCGGACCGTGGCACACCGCCGACCCAGCGCGCCCACTGAGGTATCGAGGAGGACCCCAGCCATGATCCGGTCGTACCTGCGAGGAACCCGGACGCGCCCCCGACTCCCCCGATTCGGAGTTCTTGTCCTGCCGATCGTCGTGATCGCATCTGCGGCCCTTGCCGGGTGCAGCTCCACGTCAACGACCCCCACTCCCTCGCCGTCGGCCACCGCGACGGAGGTCGCGACCGCCACCGCCACCGCCACCCCGACGGCGGCTCCGGCAAGCAGCGCGCCGGCGGCGAGCGAGGCCGCGTCGGCCAACGCCGTCCCGACCGTCTACGACCCGTGCCAGCTCGTGACGGCCTCCGAGGCGTCGGCACTCGCCGGCGTGACTTTCGCCTCGGGCACCAAGTCCGACACGCCCGACGGCGGCAAGGTCTGCGCGTACACCGCGGGTACGACGGTCCTCGAGGTCCTGGTCGGGCAGTCCGCGGACGCCGCAACCGCCCAGGCCCAGGAACCGGCATTCAAGGCGGACCTGGAGAGCGGCCTGGCACAGGCCGGCATCGCCAGCCCGACCCTCACTGAGCTGCCAGGGTTCGAGTCCGGGGTCGACGCCGCGGTGATCTCGGGGAGCGTGACCATCCAGGGCATGAAGGCCAGCGCCATCGCCATCTACGCGCTCAAGGGCGCGGTCTTCGTGGCGATCAGCGACGTCACCGTTGGCGGCACGCCGCCAACGAGCGACGCGATCCAGGCGCAGGCGCACACGACGCTCGGGAGGATCTCGTCCTGACCCACGGCCCGCCAGGACCTGCGGCGGCCGGTCTCCCGACCGGCCGCCGCCGACGCGCTACCATGGGCGGCGGCGATGAAGCCCGCCACCGGGACGTGCACGACCCGGCAACGTGCGGCCGCTAGCCGCTGATGGCCTCTACGTGACAGCACGTGGAGGTCGTTGCACCAGATGGCGGATCCGGACGTCGCGCTTGCAGCCACAGCGTCGGCCGCCGGCCCGGCCACGGGAGACCATCGGGGGTTCGGCAGCATCCTGTATCGGCCAGGAAGCACACCCTCCGAGCCGTCCGGCGTGGCCGAGCCCGCGTGCTTCCGTGACCTGAACCTCGACCAGGTCGTCGATTCGCTCACGGCCGGACGGGAGCAGTACGACCTCAAGCCCTACTGCTACCTGCCGTTGCACGACGTCGATGCGGTCGCCTACCGGCACGAGGTCTTCCGCGACCTGGAGCGCGCCCAGATCCGCGAGAGCGTCGACCGCTTTGCGCGGCGGATGCATCGGATGCGCGAGCGGCTGGCCAGCGCGGAGAAGCTGCGCCACCCGTACCAGAAGCAGCGCTGGTTCCTGGCCGCCGCGTCGGAGTACGCCGGCGGCGTGGTGGACCTGGCGGCCGCGCTCGAGGCGACCTCGCCGGCGTCACGCGGGCTCGACGGCCTCAGGCAGTACCTGAACGCCCACCTCCAATCAGCGGGGTTCACCAAGCTGCAGGCCGACGTCGGTCAGCTCGAGGCGGGGCTGGGGCAGGTGCGCTACCGGCTCCATCTCAAGGACACGCGGGTGGCCGTCAGCGCCTATCGCGACGAGCCCGACTACAGCACCGAGGTGCTGGCGACCTTCGACAAGTTCAAGCAGGGAGCCCCGGGCGACTACGCCTTCGACCTGCCGTCCCATCCGTACGTGAACAGCGTGGAGGAGGCGATCCTCGACCGGGTGGCGCTCCTGTATCCCGAGCTGTTCGCCGACCTGACCAGGTTCCGCGACGAGCATGCGGGATACCTCGACGAGGTGGTCCGTCGCTTCGACCGCGAGGTCCAGCTCTACCTTGCGGTCCTCGAGCAACGCGACCGGATGGCCGATGCGGGCCTGGCGTCCTGCTACCCGGAGGTCAGCGCAACCTCGCAGGCGGTGATGGGTCACGACGTGTTCGACCTGGCCCTGGCCAACCGGCTCGTCCCCGAGGGGGATGCGGTCATCACCAACGACTTCTCCCTCGCCGATCCCGAGCGCATCGTGGTGGTGACCGGGCCGAACCAGGGCGGCAAGACCACGTTTGCCCGCGCCTTCGGGCAGCTGCACTACCTCGCCGGCCTTGGCTTCCCGGTGCCCGCGCGGAGCGCGCGCCTCTTCCTGTGCGACCGCCTCTTCACGCACTTCGACCGGGAGGAGGACCTGGAGAACCAGCGCGGGAAGCTCGAGGACGAGCTGATCCGCATTCACGCCATCCTGGAGGAGGCGACCGATCACAGCGTGCTGGTCATGAACGAGAGCCTCAGCTCGACAACGGCCCAGGACGCCCTGGATCTCGGTCGACGGATCCTGGCCCAGATCATTGAGCAAGGGCTGCTCTGCGTCTTCGTCACCTTCCTCGACGAGCTCTCGGCGCTGGGTCCGGCCACGGTGAGCATGGTCAGCCAGATCGACCCGGATGACCCGGCGCGCCGGACCTTCCGGATCGAGCGGATTGCGGCCGATGGCCTGGCCTATGCCATGGCGATCGCCAGGAAGCACCGCCTGACCTACGAGGGCGTGCGGGAGCGTGTCGGCCCATGAAGGCGTTCCTCCTCAACCGCGACCGCGACTTCGATCCCGACGCGTCCCTCCCGCCCCACGCCGACGACACGGCGGCCGACCTCGAGCTCGAGGCGATCCTCGCGGTCATGGCCCGCGGCGACCGGTTCCTCTGGGAGGTCGCGCGGCGCGGGATCCAGCGCGGCCTGGAGACGCCCGACGCCATCCGCTATCGGCAGGGCATCCTGGCCGACTGCCTGGACAGCCCCGATGTCGTCCGCCGCATGTACGACATCACCGTCGCCGCCATCGAGGGCGAGCGCAAGGTGATGGGCTGGTGGGCCGGGCGCTTCCCGTCCGGACTGCTCCATCGGGCCGTCGACGTGCTGCAGCTGTTCATGGACCACCTGGCCCAGCTGCGGGGGCTGGCCGAGGAGCACGGACCCGGGTACGCGTCCGAGGGGCTGCGCCGCTTCTGCCGCATGCTGATCGACGAGCTTGACGCGGAGTACGTGGCCACCGTGTCCGACCACCTCGAGCGGCTCCGCTTCCCGGACGGCATCGTGATGAGCGCGCGGCTGGGTGCCGGCAACAAGGGGCTCGACTACGTGCTGCGCTCCCCCGGGCCGGTGAGACGCGGCTGGCTTGACCGCCTCATCCCGCACGGCCTGGAGGGCCATGTCTACCAGGTGCCGCCGCGCGACGAGGCCGGGCTCAAGGCGCTCTCGGAGCTGCGCGACCAGGGCCTGGCGCTGGTGGCCGCCGCACTCGCGCAGTCGACCGATCACATCGGCGGCTTCCTCAGGGCCGTGCGGGCGGAGCTCGGCTTCTACGTCGGCTGCCTGAACCTCGCGGAGCGGCTCGCCGAGCTTGGTGCCCCGCTCTGCTTCCCCGAGCCGATGCCTGCCGGCGCACCCGTGCTGACCGCGCAGGGCCTCTACGACCTGGCCCTGCGTCTGACCACCGACCAGCCGGTCGTCAGCAATGACCTCGCAGCGGATGGGGCGCCGCTCCTGATGGTCACGGGGGCGAACCGGGGCGGCAAGTCGACCTTCCTGCGCAGTCTCGGCCAGGCGCAGCTCCTCATGCAGGCCGGCATGTTCGTGCCGGCCAAGGCGTTCAGGGCCGACGTGCGGCGCGGACCATTCACGCACTTCAAGCGGGAGGAGGACGCCGGCATGCGGAGCGGCAAGCTCGATGAGGAGCTCGGACGCATGAGCCGCCTGGTGGACTCCCTGGAGCCGGCCAGCATGGTTCTCCTCAACGAGTCGTTCGCCTCGACGAACGAGCGCGAGGGGTCGGAGATCGCGCGCCAGATCGTCCGCGCGCTGCTCGACGCCGGGGTCAAGGTGGCATACGTCACGCACATGTTCGATCTGGCCGGGTCGTTTGCTGCCGAGGACGAGAGCTTTGTGTTCCTTCGGGCCGAGCGGAAGCCGGACGGGCTCCGCACGTTCCGCATCGTCCCAGCGGCGCCGGAGCCGACCAGCCACGGGGGGGACCTGTACCGGCGCATCTTCCACCGGGCGGCCGCTGCCGAGTCCGCATCGTGAGCGAGGATGACGCCGGTCCCCTAGCCGTCCTCGTCGTCGTGGCGGTTCGGCGCCGTGGCCCGGAAGATCGCCCAGCTCGCGATCAGGCAGAGCACGAGGAAGCCGAGCGGGACGAGCCACTCGGGCGGAATAGAAATTGCGGCGGCCATTGGCGCTCTCCTCGATGCGGGCATCGCTGGTAGAGGCCGTCAGCGGAGTCGCAGGTTCCCGCCTGAAGCGGGCGGCGAGCCTCATCGCCGGATGGCCATCATAGCCGGCCGGCGGAGTCGTCCGGCCTGGCGCCGGCACGCTCTCGTAACCTGAGCGAAAGACGGCGGTTCGCACCTCTCCATCGCCGACGCCGGCCCGCTCGAGCTGCAGCTGTTCTTCACGAGGAGCTGAGACCGGCTGGATCCTGGCGGCGCTGGTGCTCTAGGTCGCGCTCGTCGTCATCGGGATCGCGGTCTATGCGCCCGCGATCCGTCGCCAGGTTGCCGAGGCGGAGATCGACCCGACCTCGCCCCGCTACCGATCCGCCGCAGCGCGCAGCGCCGCCCTGGGATGGCTGGCCCTGGCCATGGTGGCGGTCATCGTGGTGCTGATGGTCGTCAAGCCCTTCTGAGTCGCGGTACGGCGCGGCAATCGTCACGCGGTGACGATCGGGTCGACCGGGTACGGCATCAGTGGCTTGGCTCCGTCTTGGGTGACGAGGTACACATCCTCAAAGCGGACTCCGCCGAAACCCGGGATGGCCAGCACCGGATGACCGATGGTGACCGTCATCCCCTCACGCAGGGGCACCCGCCGGTGGGCGGGGATGATCGTCGGCGCGGGCGTCTCCTCGAAGCGCAGGCCGATGCCGTGCCCGATGCCGTCCACGTGGGAGCCCTCGAGGCCGTGCCGGGCGCAGACGTCCAGCGCAAGCTCGTCGAGGCCGGCCATGGTGCTGCCCGGTTGCATCGCCGGACGGACGCTCTCGACGATCTCCCGATAGGTGGCCAGGAG
>CAYVLM010000073.1:0-8301 GCA_964452225.1 uncultured Steroidobacteraceae bacterium
TGGCCGCCCGTGGCGGGATCGCCCGGGTCAGCCTTCCCGGAGGATCCCGCAGGTGTTCGGAAGCCGGAGGCGCAAGGAGCAAGCGCAGGCGACGGCCCGCGAGGAGGAGGAGCGACGGGCGCTCCTCGCCGAGCTGGCCAAGCGCCCGGATACGGTCTGCCCGTTCCTGGGACTGGCCGAGTCGCGCGCCGAGTACGAGCCCGAGCCGACCGGCGAGCACCGCTGCTATGCGTTCGGTGATCCGGCGGTCGTCACCGACGAGCAGCAGCGGAACGTCTGCCTGGAGCGCGGATACTCCAACTGCCCTCGCTACCTTCGGGGCGTCCTGGTCATTCCCACCGAAGAGCTCGAGGCGCTGCGCCATCCGCAGGCCCCCGCAGCGCGCCCCGAGCCTGCGCCCGAGCCGAGGCGAGGCCGGCGCCGCGCCATCGTCCTGGTGCCGCTGCTCGTCGTTCTCATCGCGGTGGTCGTGGCGGGCGGCTGGTACCTGCTCAACCGGTCCAACCCGGTGGCCATCGTCTCGACCCCGACGCCTACGCCGCTGCTGACGCCGGCTCCGACGCCGGGTGCCTCGCTCCAGGCCAGCGCCTCGGCGGTGCAGAGCACCCTGCCGTCGCCGAGCGGCTCGCGGCCCACGCCGACCCCGGAACCGACGCCGGCCGCCAACGACCACTTCGACCACTACGAGGTCGGCGTAGGCCCGCAGCACTACACGCTCTTCATCGTGGACAAGAAGAAGGGCATCACCGGCTCCCGCGAGATCACCTTCGCCGACTACTCCCGGGCACCGGTGTTGCCCAAGCAGACCGCGGACGGCCTCGTCTACTGGGAGACCAGCGCCGGAGCCCTGACCGGCTACTCGTACATCCCCGGCCAGAGCGGCTCCTTCCAGCTGCGGGAGGTGTTCTTCTCACCGGACGGCAAGCGAGCCGGCGTGCTCGTCATCCCGCCATCGCTGGCGACCGTCGTTCCCTCCGCCACCCCCGCGCCGCGCTGATCGGGGCCTGACGGCCCCCTTCTTCAGCGTCCGGGAATCGGAGTCCCGCCCGCGGTCACCCAACCGCCTCCCCGGGCATGGGACGAATGTCCCGGCCCAAACGCGCCGAAATCCCTTGACGGGCAGTGTGCGCCCTGTAGAATGGCGCCCTGTGGGTTGAAGTGGGGACAAATGGGGAGAAGTGGTAGATCCCACGCATGGCGCAGGCATCCTTCCTCACCGGTGAGTTCAGGCACGCGCTCGATGACCGTGGTCGCGTCGCGATCCCGTCACGCTTCCGATCGCGGCTCGCCCCGGGCGCCACGCTGGCGCGCTGGCTCGATCGCTGCCTGGGCGTCTTCCCGGCCGAGGAGTGGGGGATCCTGGCCGAGAAGCTGCGGGCGCTGCCGATGACGAACCCCAATGCCCGCGAGTTCGCCCGATTCATGTCGTCGGGTGCGGTCGACGTGGAGCTCGACCGCCAGGGACGGCTGCTGGTGCCGTCCTACCTGCGCGAGTACGCCGGGCTCACCGAGGGCGAGGTGGTGGTGGTGGGTGCGCTTGACCGCCTCGAGATCTGGGCGCCATCGGCGTGGCAGCCATATCGCACGCGGATCGAGGACTCCCCCGAGGAGCTCGCCGCGCATCTCGCGGATCTCGGGATCTAGGCGGCGCAACGCCATGACGCACGTCGCGCCGCCCCATTCGATGCGTCTCCGGGCCGATCGGCCCGCCAGCCGACCTGAGAGGTGCGGTCCATGGGAGAAGGGCACCTGCCGGTCCTCGTCGAGGAGGTTCTCGCCCTCCTCGCCGTCGGGACGGGCAGCTCCGTGGCTGACTGCACGGTCGGTGGCGGTGGGCACGCCGAGCGGCTTCTGGAGACGACGTCACCGCATGGTCGCCTGCTCGGCATCGACGCCGATCGGGCGGCCATCGCGGAGGCGTCCCTCCGCCTGGCGCGGTTCGGCGACCGCGTCGAGCTGCGCCAGGCCAACTTCAGCGCAATCCTCGACGTCGCGACCGATGCCGGCTTCCTGCCGCTCGACGCGGTCCTCTTTGACCTGGGCCTCTCCAGCTATCAGCTCGCCGACCAGGCCCGAGGCTTCAGCTTCGCCAGCCCGTCGGCGCCGGACATGAGATTCGATGAAGAAGCCGGCCCGTCGGCCCTCGAGCTCATCGACGCCTCCACGGAACGAGAGCTCGCCGGAATCCTCGCGACGTTTGGTGAAGAACGCCGTGCAGGCCGCATCGCGAAGGCGATCCTGGCGGCGCGCACGGCAGGCCGGCTCGTGAGCGCCGCCGACCTCGCGACCGTGGTGGCGAGGGCCGTCGGCCCGCGCGGACGCGCCGACACCGGGCGCATCCACCCCGCCACGCGGACCTTCCAGGCACTCCGCATCGCCGTGAATCGAGAGATGGAGGTCCTCGGCGCCGGGCTGGCCGGTGCCCTCGCGGCGCTCCGCCCCGGCGGTCGCCTGGCGGTCATCAGCTACCACTCCGGTGAGGACCGGATCGTCAAGCGGTTCGTCGCCCGAGAGAGCCGTGACTGCGTCGAGGAGCCGATCCCCCCGGTCTGCACCTGTGGCCACCGAGCCCAGCTCGCGGCGGTCACCCGACATCCCGTGACTCCGACGGCAGCCGAGGTCGAGCGAAACCGTCGCGCCCGCAGCGCCCGCCTGCGGGTCGCCGAGAAGCTCGTCTGAGGCGAGCACTGACCCACCGCAGCGAGGAGGTACCGATGAGCAGAGGACGACCGCGACACCAGGCCAGCCGTCGACGGACCTACAGCGTCCGGCAGCGGGAGCTTCGGGACCGCCGCACCCGGGCCCTCAGCGACGAGCGCCGCTGGCTGGAAGAGAGCGGGGCATTCGAGATCGAGGAGGGGCTCGACTTCGAGTCGCCCACCACCTGGCGCGTCCGGCTCCACGGGCGCCCCTCAGCCGCCTGATCCATGGCAGTCATCGGCGCACGCCCTGCGACCGGGATCCTCGGTCGCCGCGCGCGGCCCCGGCCGACCCGGCCGGCGCCGCGGCCGCGCGTGCGCCACGTCGGCGCCCTCCGCCGGCAGCGGCAGGCGAGCGTCGCCGGGCTGATCACCACCATCGTCGCCGCGGCCGCGCTCGCCTTCTTCTACCTTTCGCAGTCGAGCAACGTGACCGCGGTCGGCTACCAGATCGACAGCCTCCGCGCCCAGATCCAGACGCTGCAGGCTCAGCAGGAGCGCCTGGTCATGCAGATCGGCGCGGCGAGCGCTCCCTCCACGGTGCTGCAGCGCGCCGCGGATGACCTGCATCTCGTTCCGCTGAGCCAGTCGGCAGTCAGCTTCGCCACCAGCAGCGGCGCCCCTGGCGCCAGTCCATCGCCAGACACGGCCCACTGAACCCGGGCGCCCGCCTGGGCCCCGAGGGAGACGCGCATGCTCGCCAGGACCGACAGCCGGGCCCGTGCCCTCCTCCTGCTGGTGGTGATGGCGCTCGTCGCCACGGCGATCGGTGGGCGGCTGGCGTGGTGGCAGGTGGTCCAGCGCGACCGGCTGGCGGTCATGGCGGCCGACCAGCTCGCGCAGCGCCAGGAGCTGCCTGCCGCGCGGGGCGAGATCCGGGACGCCAACGGAGTCCTGCTGGCGACGTCGGTGCAGGCACAGTCCGTCTACGCCGTTCCGGCAAAGGTCACCGAGCCGAAGAGCGAGGCCAGGATCCTCTCCCTCCTCCTCGGCGTGTCCCAGCCGGACCTGCTCAACCTGTTCACCGGGGGGCAGGCCTGGGTCTGGGTCGCGCGTCGAGTCTCGACGTCCGTCTCCCACAGGATCGGCGTCCTGAACCTTCCCGGCATAGGCCTGCTGCCGGAGCCGCAGCGGGTCTACCCGACCCAGGGCGGCGCGCCCGACTCGACACTGGCAGCCCAGGTGCTCGGCTTCGTGAATCTCGATGGGAACGGCCAGTACGGCGTCGAGGGCAAGGACAACACCCTCCTCGCCGGGCAGCCCGGCAGCGTCGTCGCCCAGGAGGACGTCAACGGGAACCAGATCGCAGACTCGGTCTCGTCGGAGGTGGCGCCGGTCAATGGTGACAACCTCACCCTGACCATCGACGCCGGGCTGCAGCACCTGCTCGAGACCAGCCTGTATGCGAGCTACAGGAAGAACCTGGCCCACGGGGCGACCGGGATCATCATGGACGTCCGGACCGGCGCCATCCTGGCCATGGCCAGCTTCCCGACCTTCAACGCCAACGACTACAGCACCACCGATCCCGCCCTCTTCACCAACCCCGCCGTCTCCCGGGCGTATGAGCCCGGGTCGGTCATGAAGGCGTTCACGATCGCGGCGGCCCTCGATGCAGGCGCCATCACCACCAAGACCAAGGTGCTCGACAACAACGACCTGACGCTTCGCGGGGTCCGCATCCAGAACGCCGACCGGCTCTACTACCCCTATGGGCACGGCCTCATCACCGCGCAGCAGGTGCTCCAGCTGTCGAACAACAACGGTGCGGCCCGCATCGCCCTGAAGCTGGGAGGGGAGCGCCTCTACCAGGCGCTGCAGCGCTACGGGTTCGGCCAGCCAACCGGGATCGACGTCGCCGGCGAGGTCGGCGGGACCGTGTGGGATCCGTCGAGTCCCGAAGCCTCCGGCAATCTCACGACCGCGCAGAACGCCTTCGGGCAGGGGCTGACCGTCACCGCCATCCAGCTGGTGGCCGGCTACGCCGCGATCGCCAACGGGGGCGTCATGGTGACCCCGCACGTGGTCGCAGGCTGGACCGACCCGAGCGGCACCTACCACCCCAACGAGCTGCCGCAGGGGGAGCGGGTCATGAAGCAGGAGACGGCCGCCACGGTGATCAAGCTCCTGACCGGCGCAATCGACGGCGGCATCGCCAAGGGGGCGGGCATTCCCAACTACGCGATCGCCGGCAAGACCGGGACCGCCGAGGTCGCCGGTCCCGTGACGGTCCGGGACGCGAGCGGCCACCTGGTGACGGAGGAAGGGTACGTTCCAGGCTGGATCGAGTCCTCGTTCATCGGCGTGTATCCCGCGACGAACCCGCAGCTGGTGACCCTGATCCTGCTCGATCGGCCGTCGACGTGGGGCTACTACCAGATGGTCGAGCGACCCGAGACGGTCTTCCACGATCTGGCGCCGCAGATTCTCGACTACCTGGCCATTCCGCCCGACCGGCCGACGACGCCGGTCGCCGCGAAGTGAGCCTGATAGACTCCGATGCGAGCTTCCGCAGGGTGTCGCGTGCCACCGTCGATCCGCATCGATGACCTCCTGGCCGTCACCGGCGGCCGCCTCATTCTCCCGACGGGCGTCGATACGTTCGCCGGCGCGGGTGTCGACTCACGGAAGATCGAGCCAGGCTCGCTCTACGTGGCGCTGCCGGGCGAGCGCGTCGACGGTCACCGCTTCGTGGGCGACGCGATCCGCGCCGGGTCGGTCGCCGCCCTCGTCTCCTCCGTCGTCGAGCGCCCGGCCGGGTCCGATGCCGCGCTGGTGCTCGTCCCCGATCCGCTGGCTGCGCTCCAGGAGCTCGCCTCCTGGTGGCGCTCCCGGTTCGCGGTGCGGGTCGTGGGGGTGACCGGGTCGACCGGCAAGACGCTCGCCAAGGAGACCATTGCCGACGTCCTGGGCCGCGGCCATGCCGTCCTCCGCAACGAGGGCAACCTCAACTCGGAGATCGGGCTGCCGATGACCCTGCTGCGCCTGGAGCGATCGGATGAGGTCGCGGTGCTGGAGATGGGCATGTACACGCTCGGCGAGATCTCCCGCCTGGCACAGATCGCCCGTCCGGAGGTCGGCGTGGTGCTGGCGGTGCATCCCACGCACCTGGAGCGGACCGGCAGCATCGAGCGGATCGCGCAGGCGAAGGCGGAGCTGCCTGCCGCGCTGCCCTCCGACGGCCTGGCCGTGCTCAACGCGGACGACCCTCGCGTGGCCGCGATGGCCTCCATCACCGCCGCCTCCGTCCGCACCTTCGGGCTCGGCGCGCAGGCCGACGTCCGCGCCGAGGACGTGCTCAGCCGCGGCGTGGAGGGTACCGAGTTCACGCTGCGCGCTCCGTGGGGCACGCGTCGCGTGCAGAGCGGGACCCCCGGGCGCCACCTGGTGCCGCACGCGCTCGCCGCCGCGGCCGTCGCCGAGCGCTTCGCGATGTCGCTGGACGAGGTGGCCGCCGCCCTGGCTGCCGGAAGCAGGGCCCCGCACCGGATGGCGGTCATCGAGCTGCCGGGCGGCACGACGGTGATCGACGACACCTACAACGCGTCACCGGTGAGCGTGGAGGCGGCGCTCACGTTCCTCGCGGAGACGCCGCTGGCGATCGGTCGACGACGCCTGGCGGTCCTCGGGGACATGCTCGAGCTTGGCCCGGAGGAGGAGGCGCTCCATCGCGCGATCGGCGCCCGGGCCGCGGCGATCGTCGACGGCCTCGTGACGGTCGGGTCCCGTGGCCGCTGGATCGCCGAGGCAGCGCGCGCGGCGGGGCTCGCCGCGGTCGCGAACGCCGAGAGCGCCGACGAGGCGCTCGGCGTGCTCGAGCGTGAACTCGCCCCGGGGGTCGGCGACCTCCTCCTCGTCAAGGCCTCGCGCGGCATCGAGCTCGAGCGGCTGGTCGAGGCCATGGCGGCATCGGGGGTCGCCTCGTGATGCTGCAGATCGTCGTCGCCCTCCTGCTCGCCTTCGGCGGGGTCGTCCTGCTGGCCCCCGTCTACATCGGCCTGCTCCGGCGCCTGGGATTCGGCAAGCAGATCCGGGTCGAGGGACCGGAGGGCCACATCGCGAAGGCGGGCACCCCGACCATGGGCGGCATGCTGCTCGTGGTCGTGGTCATGTTCCTGGCGATGGCGATGCGCATCGAGGATGTCAGCACCCTGACGCCCATGCTGACCCTGGTGGGCGTGGGGATCCTCGGCGCCATCGACGACTACGTCAACGCGCAGACCGGCATCGGCATGCGCGGCCGCTACAAGCTCGTCTGGCAGACGGTGGTCGCGCTCCTCGCCGCGTGGTACATCCAGCGCCACTTCGCCATCAACCAGCTCAGCGTCCCGCTGGTGGGGGACGTCCCGATCCTGCCGATCGTCTTCATCGTGTTCGTCGGCTTCGTCATCGTGGCCATGAGCAACGGCGTCAACCTGACCGACGGGCTCGACGGCCTGGCGGGCGGCGTGCTCATCTTCAGCTTCGTCGCGTACCTGCTGATCGCGCTCGCCGCCGTGCCCGCCATCGACAAGCACGCGCAGCCCAACCTGGCGGTCTTCTGCGCCCTGATCATCGGCGCGCTCATGGGCTTCCTCTGGTTCAACGTCCATCCCGCCCAGATCTTCATGGGCGACTCGGGCGCGCTGGGGCTGGGGGCAACGCTTGCGGTGGTCGCCACCATCACCACCCAGCTCCTGCTGCTGGCGGTGATCGGCTTCGTCTTCCTGGCGGTGACGATGTCCGTCGTGCTCCAGGTCGGCTCGTTCCGGCTCCGGGGACGCCGGATCTTCCGGATGGCTCCGCTCCAGCATCACTTCGAGCTGATCGGCTGGGCCGAGGAGAAGATCACGGTGCGCTTCTGGATCGTCTCCGCCCTGGCCGGCCTGCTGGGCGTCAGCCTCTTCCTGGCCACCGTGAACGGCCTGTAGGTGGACCGATGATGACCGCCGCCTCACGCGTCCGCTCCCGGGCCGACCTTCGCGGCCGCCGTGCCCTGGTCCTCGGCCTCGCTCGCTCCGGGGCCGCCGCCGCCCGATTCCTCGCCGACGCGGGGGCCCAGGTGACCGTCTACGACCGACGGGGACCCGCCGAGCTCGCCGAGGCGATCGCCTCCGTGGAGGAGCGTGGGCTCCAGCTGGAGCTCGCCATATCTCCCGAGGCAGGAGCTCGCCTGGTGGCCGCCGCGGACCTCCTGGTCACCAGCCCGTCAGTCTCCCCGCGGTTCCCGACCACCGATCCCTGGCTCCGCGAGGCCCTCGCCGCAGCCGAGGCGCGCGGTGTCGAGCTCCTCAGCGAGGCCGAGCTCTTCCTGCGGCTGACGCGGGCCCGGATCCTGGCGGTCACCGGGACCAAGGGCAAGACGACCACCACGGCGCTGCTCGGCGCGATCTTCTCCGCGGCCGGCGTGCCGCACGCGGTCGGCGGCAACATCGGCAGTCCGCTCATCGAGCGCGCCGACGAGCTCGCTCCGTCGAGCTGGGCCCTGCTGGAGCTCAGCGAGCTCCAGCTGCCGACCATCACGCGCGGCGCCGACGTCGCCGTCTACACCAACATTCGCGCCGACCACCTCGACCGGCACGGTTCCGTGGCTGCCTACCGGGCGGTCAAGGCCCGCCTCGCG
>CAYVLM010000074.1:0-8227 GCA_964452225.1 uncultured Steroidobacteraceae bacterium
CCGCGCTGCTCGACGCCGCGGGAGAGCTGCGAGAGCGCGATCACCGGCACCTTGAGCTCGCGCGCCAGCTGCTTCAGGCCGCGGCTGATCTCGCTCACCTCCTGGACGCGGTTCGGCTCGCGGCTCTGCACGCTCGCCTGCATCAGCTGCAGGTAGTCGACGATCACCAGGTCCAGGCCGTGCTGCTCCGCCTCCAGGCGGCGGGCCTTGGTGCGCAGCTCCATGACCGAGAGCGCCGGCGAGTCGTCGATCCACATCGGCGCGGCCGCCATGTCGTTCATCACCGTGGCGATCTTGCTCCAGTCGGTCTCTTCCATGAACCCGGTCTGCAGCGGCCGGGGATTGATCCCCGTCTCCGCCGAGAGGAGGCGCAGCGAGAGCTGCTCCTTGCTCATCTCCAGGCTGAAGACGCCCACCCGCTTCCCCTCGCGAACCGACGCGTGCTGGGCGATGTTCAGGGCCAGGCTCGTCTTGCCGACGCTCGGCCGGGCCGCGATGATCACGAGGTCCGACGGCTGGAACCCGCCAAGCAGCGTGTCCAGCTGCGAGAGACCGGACGGAATGCCCAGGATCTGGCCCCTGTGGTCGTGCAGGTACTCGAGCCGGTCGTAGGCCTGGCCGAGCAGCGTGGCGAGCGACTCGAAGCCGCCGACGGTGCGCCGCTGGCTGATCTCGAAGAGGATCGACTCCGCGCGGTCGATGGCGACCTCGGCGTCGTTCGCCTCCTCGTAGCCCACCGCGGCGATCCGGCCGGCGGCGGCAATGAGGTTTCGCAGCACCGACTTTCGCTCGACGATCCGGGCGTAGTGCTCGACGTGCACCGCGGTGGGCACCGCGTTCATCAGGCCGGCCAGGTATCCGGGGCCACCGACGGCGTCGAGGCGCTCGCGCCGTGCGAGCTCGTCGCCCACCGTCACCAGGTCGATCGGCTCGCGCTGGGCGTGGAGTGCGAGCATCGCCTCGTAGATGTCCGAGTGCTGCTGCCGGTAGAAGTCGACCGGGCGGAGGAAGTCTGCGATCTTCAGGATCGCGTCGGCATCGATGAGGATCGAGCCGAGCACGCTCTGCTCGGCGTCGACAGCCTGGGGTGCCAGCTTGTCAATGCTCATGGGGCTTGATCGGTCTCAGCGGGTGACGGGAGGGGCAAGGACGTCGGGGCTCGGCCGGCATGGCGGCACGACCCGACACTACCGGCCGGAACCCCGGCTGCGAAGCGGGTTGTCCACGACCTTTCTCCACGACGCCGACGGGCGGTGGGGACGAGCTGTGGACACCGGCCCGGACCTCCTCTCGGGATGGACGTCACGCGGCGAGGAGATCACGCGACCGCGACACCTCTCCTGTCGCGAATGGCCGCACGGCGTGGAGCGCGCCCGCGCCGGCGAGCCGCGAGAAGGTCAGTGCTCTGGCGAGACGACGACCGTCACGTCGGGATCGATGCCCGGGCCGAGATGAACGGTGACGCGATGCTCTCCAACGGTCTTGATCGGCTCGCGCAGGGCGATCTGGTGCCGGTCGACCTCGACGCCCTCCCTCGCCAGGAGCTCCGCGATCTCCCGGTTCGTCACCGAGCCGAAGAGCCGGTTCTTCTCGCCCGCCTTGACCGAGACCTCCAGCCGCAGCCCACCGATCCGCTCGGCGGTCGCCGTCGCCTGGGCGCGGAGGAGCCGATCGCGCTCCTCCCGCTCGGACCGATGCCGCTCCCAGTTCTGGAGCGCACCGCGGTCGGCCATGACCGCGGCACCGGTCGGGATCAGGAAGTTGCGGGCGTACCCGTCCTTGACCTCCTTCAGGTCGCCGTCGCGACCAAGGCCCTTCACGTCGCGCTTCAGGATCACCTTCATGCTCAGGTCTCGCTCCTCGTTTCGCGCCGCCGGTGGGCGGCGGCCAGGTCAGTGCGCCGCCGAACCCGACGTCGCCGGCTGCTGATCTCTCGCCGGCTCACCCGACGCCTCCCGCTGGCTGCGCCATCGGACCAGCGCCCCGCGAAGCGTCGCAGGCTCGCGCAGGTCCCCGTACCGCTCGAGCAGGTCGGGCAGCGTGTCGCGGATCTGGTCGTAGCGGTCCCCGAGCAGCTCGCGGAGGCGGGCCAGGTCCTCGTCCAGCCGTGCCCTGCCCGAGCGGGCGCGCTCCCAGTGCTCGACCCGAACCTCCGCCGGCGCGTTGGCCAGGAAGATGTCGATCACCATCAGCAGGACCGTCAGGTCGTCCGCCTGCCCGATGATCGGAATCGCATCCGGCACCAGGTCAAGCGGCGTGAGCAGGTAGACCAGCCCGCCGGCCAGGAGCGCCTTCAGGTAGAGGGGCGTTCGCCGATCGAGGAACATTCCCCAGATGACGCGGGTATAGGTCGGGAGCCTCCAGACGAGCTGGGCGAGGCGCAGATAGCGGTATCGGCCGGGGCGGTTCACGGGAGGCGGCGCCTCTGAATTCGGTCGGCGGCCGATTCTAGCAGAGCCCGCCCGATCTCCCTGCGCGGGACGGCTCGCTTGACGATAGAACACCTGTTCTGCTACGGTCGTGCCGATTCCGCAACGCGCAGGAGCCCACGCGTGACCAGGCACGACGTCGACCGTCGCCAGAAGATCCTCGAGTGCATTGCGCGCACCGTGGCCGAGCGCGGTTATCCGCCGTCGGTGAGGGAGATCGCCGATGCCGTGGGGCTGGCGTCCACCTCGGCCGTCCACCATCACCTGATCGCGCTCGAGCGGGATGGCCTCCTCGAGCGCGGGACCCACAGCTCGCGCGCGCTGCGGCTTACCGCGCGGGGCGAGGGCAGTCGCCGAACACGTCCTGCAACCCGGGTCACCCCGTTCCGGATGCCCGTCGACCACGACGTCGTCAGCCTGCCCATCCTCGGTGAGATCGCCGCCGGCCAGCCAATCGAGGCATACCAGGATGCCTCCGAGTCGCTCGACGTGCCGCGCTCGATCGATGCGCGGGACGGGTCCTACGTCCTGCGCGTGCGCGGCAAGAGCATGATCGACGCACTGATCGACGACGGCGACTACGTGATCGTGCAGCCGCAGGCGACCGCGCACGACGGCGACATCGTCGTCGCCCTGCTCGAGGACAACGGCGTGACCCTCAAGCGCTTCTTCCGCGAGGAGGGCCGCATCAGGCTGCAGCCGGCCAACAGCGAAATGGAGCCGATCTTCGCCACCGAGGTGCAGATTCAGGGCAAGGTCGTCGGCGTCATTCGCAAGCTCGCCTGAGCGGGATACCGGTCGTGGCCTCCCGCGAGCGAGGACGACAGTCGGCGGCGCCGCGGGGCGCCTGAGCCTCCGGGCGGGGCCAGGATGCGGACCATCCTGCACGCGGATCTCGACGCCTTCTACGCATCAGTCGAAGTGCGGGATGATCCGAGCCTGCGCGGTCGCCCGGTGATCGTCGGCGGAGATCCCGGTTCGCGTGGCGTGGTCAGCGCCGCCTCATACGAGGCGCGCCGCTACGGCGTCCACTCCGCCATGCCGCTGCGGACGGCCGCGGCCCTCTGCCCCGACGGCGTGTTCCTTCCTGGGCGGCCGGAGCGGTACCGGGAGCTCAGCGTGCAGGTCATGCGCATCTTTGGCTCGTACACCCCCCTGGTCGAGCCAATCAGCCTGGACGAGGCATTCCTGGACGTCACGGCCAGCCGATCGGCCATGGGGGACGGCGAGACGATCGCGCTCGGGCTGAAGCGCCGGGTCCGGGACGAGGTCGGCCTGGTGGTCAGCGTGGGGGTTGCCACCAACAAGCTCTGTGCCAAGGTCGCCTCCGACCTGCGCAAGCCCGACGCCCTGGTGGTGGTCCCGCCGGGAACCGAGGCGGAGTTCCTTGCCCCGCTCCCCGTCGGACGCCTGTGGGGGGTTGGGCCACGCGCGGTCGAGGCGCTCCGCGAGTACGGCGTGACCACCATCGGCCAGCTCGCCGCCATGGCCGAGCCCACGCTGCGGCGCCGCTTCGGCCGGCATGGCCGCGACCTGTCGGAGCGGGCCCGCGGTATCGACCCGTCGCCGGTGATCCCCATTCAGGCACCCAAGAGCGTCGGGCACGAGCACACCTTCGAGCACGACGTGATCGATCGGCGCCGGCTCGACGCGACGCTCCTCGACCTTGCCGACTCGGTCGCCTCGCGCCTGCGGCATCACGCCCTGGCAGCCGGGGTGGTCCAGCTCAAGCTGCGCTATGAAGGGTTCGAGACGCTCACCCGCCAGGCGTCCCTCGGACGCCAGGTCCGCGAGAGCGAGCCGCTCTACGCAGCGGCGAGGGCCCTCCTCGACCGAACGCTGACGGCCGGTCGAGGCGTCCGGCTCATCGGCCTGACGGCGATGGCACTCTCCGCGACGCAACAGCTGACCCTCTTCGACGGGGGAGACCGGACCGATCGCGTGGCGGCCTCCATCGACGCGGTACGAGAGCGTTTTGGGGAGGAGGCGATCACCAGGGCCCGGCTCCTGACGGATCGCCCGATGCGGCGCTTCGACTTCGGGGAGCGTCCAAACCGCCACCCCGACCAAGGGCTGGATGAGGAGCTTGACAAATAGAACGGGTGTTCGTAGCATGGCCGCCTATTCGAACGCCTGTTCAGTGCCGGAACGGGCGCACCTGCGACCCGAGGAGGCTCAGCTCATGGCAGCTACAGGGATCGGACCCATTCCCGCACGCGTCCGCTGGGACCGGCACCGGGATCACCCGACCAGCGTGGAATGGAACGACGATCGGCTTCCGATCGAACGCCTGCATGCCGTGCGCGACGAGCGGCACGCCTACCGCGTCGGTCGCGGTCCGCGCCTCACGCTCCTCGTCGAGACGCGACGCGGGCACGTCAGCCTCGTGTGGGATGCGCGCCAGCGGCGGTGGTTCCTGGACGCGCGGGATCCGGCGGCCTGACCCGTTGAGCGTCGGCCCTGCCGTCCGGGCCGGCCCCGCCCCTCAGGCTTGCCTACAATCGGCCTGGTCGCCGGCGCAGCGGATTCGCGGTAGCCGCCGGCGGGAAAGGCAGACGCCGCATGGTCAACACGAGCACGGACTCGCCGGACGAGACGGAGCTCGCCCTTCTCCCGGTCAGTGAGCTCACGGCACGCCTATCCAGCTCCGCGCCTGTTCCGGGCGGCGGCAGCGCGGCCGCGATCGCAGGCTCCATGGGGGCCGCCCTGGTCGCCATGGTCGCCAACCTGACGGTCGGGCGAGCGGAGTACGCAGAGGCGGAGCCCCTGGCGCAGGAGATCGGCCGTGAGGCGATGCTGCTCCGAGACCGGCTCATGGAGCTCGCCCAGCGCGACTCGGAGGCGTACGACGCCGTCGTCCGCGCCCGCCGCCTGCCGAAGGAGAGCGACGACGAGCGAGCCCGCCGCAAGGCCGCCATGAGCGAGGCGTTCGTCCAGGCCGCGACGGTACCCATGGAGACGGCGCGAACCGCCCGCCAGGTGCTGGCCCTGGCGGCGCGCATCGCCCCCATCGGGAACCGCAATGCCGCGAGCGACGCAGGGGTGGCGGCGCAGCTGGCGTCCGCAGCGGTACGCGGCGCGATCCTGAACGTACGGATCAACCTCCCCTACCTCCCGGCCGACGCCGAGATCGCTTCGTCGGGACCGACGGAGCTGGGGCGCCTGGATGCCGAGACGGTGGCAACCGAGCGCGAGGCCCTCGCTGCCGTCGAGGCCCGCCTCGGGTGAGCGCCGCGTCCCGGTGAGCGCTCGCCTGCTCGACGGACAGACGGTCGCGGCGCAGCTCCGCGCGGAGGCCGAGGAGCGCGTTGCGGCGCTGGCCGCCGCCACCGGGCGTGCCCCCGGGCTGGTCATCGTTCGTTTCGACGATTCCGGCGCGACGGGTGTGTATGCCAGGGGCCTCCAGCGCGCGGCGGCCAGCGCGGGAGTCGAGGCGTCCGTCGCCTTCCTGTCACCGGCGGCCGACACCGCGACGGTCGCCGAGCGAATCGGAGCGCTCAACGCGGACCGCGCGGTGAGCGGGATCGTGATCGCCGAGCCGGTGCCGCCTGCCCTGCGCCCGGCGATCAGCGACCTGGTTCTCCCCGAGAAGGACGTGGATGGTGCGACGACCACCAGCGCGGGACGACTGGCACGGGGTATCCCCGGGCTGGCGCCGGCTACCGCGCTGTCCGTGATACGAATCCTGCGCGCATACCAGATTCCCATCGCCGGGCGGCGGGCGGTCGTGGTGGGGCGCTCGCCCGTCGTGGGTCGCCCGGTCGCCGCGCTCCTGCTGGCTGCGGATGCCACGGTGGTGATCTGCCATCGGGGCACCCGTGACCTGGCGGCAGAGACCCGCCGTGCGGAGATCCTGGTGGTCGCCGCGGGCTCGCCGGGGCTGGTCGGTCCCGCGATGCTCGGTCCCGAGGCGACCGTCGTCGACTGCGGCATCACGGCGACGCCCGAGGGAGTCCTCGGGGACGTGGCGCCATCGGTCCGCGAAGTGGCTGCGGCGGTCACGCCGGTGCCGGGCGGCGTCGGACCGGTCACCGCCATGAGCCTCGTCCTGCAGACCGTCGAGGCCGCGGAGGCGCAGGCGCGAGCGATCGGCCGACCCTAGCCCGGGAGGAGGCTCGCGTCGACGAGCTCGCCCACGCTCGGCGGCGTCCCCGAGATGGGTGCGTCGGGAAGGCCTGCCATGAAGCGAACGGTCGACTGCCAGGCGGCGGTGTCGATGCTCCCGTCCGTCGACCAGGTCGCGATGGTCGCCTGCAGGATGGCGAACTGGGTCGCGGTGTCCTGGCCGAGGTCCGGGACCTGGGCGACCGACGCGCTCAGGCCCTTTGCCGGGTCGGCGCGAATCTCGGCCATGGCCCGCAGCGTGGCGGCCACGAACGCCGCGAGGGCGTCACGCTTTGCGGTGATGGTCTGCGTCCCGGCGATCAGACCGTTCCCCGGCAGCGGGACCGCCTGGTCCACGTGGAGGACGGTGACCGGGGTGCCCGAGCGCTCCAGGACGACCGGCTCGTTGTTGACGAAGCCGGTCGCGGCGTCCACGGCCCCCTGCGCCAGGGCCGTGGCCTGGCCGAAGTCGGGGTAGAGCTGGATGTCGACGTCGGCGGGAGTGAGCCCGGCCGAGGCGAGCAGCGCCTCCAGCATGATCCAGCTGCTGCCGTACTTGCCGGGAGTCCCGATCTTGCGGCCGCGCAGGTCGGCGGCCGAGGAGATCCCGCTGGACGTCTTGGCGTACACGATGTTCGGGAACTCGGCATAAATGGTCGTCACGTAGCGGATCGGGATTCCCTGGCTGACAGCCGGGATCACGCTCGTGCCGTCCGCGATGCCGATGTCGACCGAACCCTGGCCAACGAGGGTGATGAGGTCGGGGTCGATCTTGTTCTCGAAGGTCACTGACAGGCCGGCGTCGCGGTAGTACCCCGCCTGCTGGGCGAGGTAGAACGGCGCGAACTGCACGCTCGGGATGTACCCGAGGCCCACGACCAGCGGGGTCAGAGTCGGCGCCGTCGAACCCGACGGGGAGATCGATGACGTTGGCGCGCCCCCGCCGCTGCAGGCAGCCAGGCCCAGGACGAGGCCTATCGTCGCTGCCGCCATTCGCCCTCTCATCCGCGCACCCCAACGAGCCGGCGCTCGATCACCACGATCAGAAGGTAGAACCCCACGCCCATGCCGGCGATGGTGAAGAGCGTCGCAAAGAGCAGCGGCGTGTCGAAGAGGCTGCCCCGGGCGAGGTTGATGAGGACCCCCAGGCCGCGGTCGCCACCGGCCCACTCGCCGATGACCGCGCCAACGACCGCGAGCGTGGCGCCCACCCGGATCCCGCCGAAGACCACGGGAAGCGCCCCGGGGATCTCCAGCTTGAGCAGCAGCTGGCGGCGGGAGGCCCGGAACGAGCGCGCCATCTCCACGAGCTGCCGGTCGACCGAGCGGATGGCGACCATCGAGGCGACGGCGACGGGGAAGAAGACGATCAGGGCGCAGATGACGACCTTGGAGAGCAGCCCCGTGCCGAACCAGAGGGCCAGCAGGGGCGCCAGCGCCAGGATCGGCGTGGCCTGCGCGGCGACCAGGTACGGCGAGAGCAGGCGGCCGGCGAGCGGCGAGCGCGCGAGCAGGTACCCGGCGCCCAGCGCCAGGCTGGCGCCGACGCCGAACCCCAGCGCCACCTCGAGCGCGGTGGCCGCCGCGTGCGGCTCCATGGTTCCGTCGCTCCAGGCGGTCACCAGACGCGCCGCGACCAGCTCGGGCGGGGGGAGCACGAAGGTCGGGTAGCCCCCCACCACGACCAGCAGCTT
>CAYVLM010000075.1:0-830 GCA_964452225.1 uncultured Steroidobacteraceae bacterium
TCGACCGGTTCCTCCATGAGATGGGCGCCGCCGATGCCGCTCGCCAGCCGAAGGCGAGCGTCACTCCGACCAGCCTGCCCGACGAGACCCAGGTCGTCCTCCTCGACCCACGCGGCCGAACCGGCTGACCCAGCAGGCCCCGGTACCTCGGTACCGGTCTGATCCGGACTCCTGCGTTGCCGGGTGACAACGCTTCCGGGTTCGGTCGGCCCCAGACCGCACCTATCCGGACCAGCCGCCAGGACCTCGGTACTAGGCGCCGGCAGGACTGTCGGCTATCCTCCCTATTCCAACCAGGGGGTCGGCAGCTATCGCCGACGGATTCATACGTCACTGAGGTAATCCGGCTGTGAAGACTCGTACCCGTTCCATGCAGCGCGCCGACCGGCTCGCCATCGCGGTCATCGCGGTGGCGGCGCTGGCCCTGTCGCTGCTCTACCTCGCGCGTGCCGTTCCCGTTCAGGCCTCCGGGACCATTTCCTGGGGCGGGAACGGCTCTGACAACCTGCCCTGCGCCTCGGGCGCCCACTGGGTCCTTTCACCATCTGACGGAGTCACCGCAGCGACCCTGTGGGTCGACGGGAACTCCTACACCATGGCGCAGAGCGGCAACGGCTCGTGGTCCGCGGATTCCTCCGGGGCTGTCACGGCGAGCTCCAACGTCTACGTGACGTTCGACGGCACTGGATCAGACGGCAACCACCTGCAGCTGTCGCACTGCACCACCGGAACTGCGTCGGCGTCCGCCTCGGCCTCCGCGTCCGCTTGCGAGTCGGCGTCCGAATCAGCGTCGGAGTCAGCGTCCGAGTCGGCATCTGAATCGGCGTCGG
>CAYVLM010000075.1:930-8206 GCA_964452225.1 uncultured Steroidobacteraceae bacterium
AGTCGGCGTCCGAATCAGCGTCGGAGTCGGCGTCCGAGTCGGCATCTGAATCGGCGTCGGAGTCGGCGTCCGAATCAGCGTCGGAGTCGGCGTCCGAGTCGGCATCTGAATCGGCCTCGGAGTCAGCGTCACAGTCCACCGAGGGATCGGTCGAGGCGGCCACCGGCAGCCCGGAGGGATCGGTCGAGGCGGCCACCGGCAGCCCGGAGGCGAGCACGCCGAACACCGCGTTCGGCATCGATCCGACCAACGCCGTCCCGACGATCCTCTTCGCGTTCGTCCTGCTCGTCGGCCTCGTCGGCCTCGCCTGGATGAACGTCCGGATGGTCCGGCGCAGCTGACCCCGCCGAGCTTCCCGAAGCCGGCCCACCCCGAACGCCCCTGGCCCACCGGCCAGGGGCGTTTCGCATGGCGTGTTCCAGGTGACCCGATGGTCCCAGGACCCCCTGGTGCCGCCAGTCACCGGAATCGGAGAGTGTCTCCTCACCGGACCGCACCAGACCCCAGGAATACGGGGAAATGTGGGGGTACCCAGGTACCAGGACCCGGCCATATACTCGCCTTCCTGCCCGAATGGGCGGGACCGCCTAAGAATCCGCGATCGGCTGCAGCGGCAATCCCAGCGGTGAACCGGCCGGCTCGAGGGGGAGCCGTCCGGAAGGGATTCAAATCGAGTCCAGCGATCGGGTCGACGCAACTGCCCACGTCGTCCCCCCGATCGGGTCGGAGCCCAACCCCAACCGACCCCAGGACTCGGCGATGAGGTAACCGAGCCGTCTAATCGGCGAGAAACCACATCGGTCGTGGCAGCGGCCGCAGATGCCAAGGGGGCATCCCTAGATGACTACCTCGCACACCCGATTTCATCCACTTCGTATCTTCCCCGTAGCCCTGGCTCTGGTCTTCAACGTCGCATTCGGGCCTTTGGCGCCGGTCGTCTCCTCCCTTGACCGGCTCACTGCCCAGGCGGCTGACGCGCCGGTCGTGACCCTGGAGGATGGGGTCAACGGCTGTATGGGGGTCCGTACGACACCCGGCAGCGAGAACACCGACAAGAAGCTCGTTAGCGGGACGCTGGAACCCGGCTCTACGGTGACGTTCGAGATCTCCTACCCGGTCAGCGCAAGCGACGTTTCCGGGCGGACGACCTTCGTGATCACCGACTGTGTCTTCATCAATGACACGCCAGTCCTCAAGTACAGCGTCTCCTTCGTGCCCAACACCGAGAACTACATCCTGACGTACAACGTCCCGATCCCGTCCAACGCCCCAATCGGCGGGGAGTACTGCAACTACGCGAAGACGACGGCCGCACCGTCGGATTCTCCGGCAAGCAACCGGAAGGCAGGTCCCGCATGCTTCATCATCGGCGGAGCCCTGCGTGTCCTGAAGGTTGACCAGAATGGCGATCCGTTGGCGGGGGCGGACTTCACCGTTTCCTGCACACCTCCGACCACGACGGCGTACCTGCCACGGATCGTCATCAGTGCCGGCGGGCAGGACTACTCCTTCGTGTCCCAGTCCGGCGTCACGGTGAACCAGGACGTGACCACAGGAAGCGACGGCGTAATCGCCGTGCAGGCTCCTGACGCCACCTCCTGCACCTTCACCGAGACTTCCCCGCCGCCCGGATACCTTCTGGCATCACCTGCCTCGCACACCATGACGGTGAATGCGACGGAGCAACAGACGTACACGTTCGTCGACAAGTGCCCGTTGCCTGATCTCTCGATCACCAAGGTTGCGGACGCCACGCCGGTCACTGCCGGCGACGACATCGGCTTCACGATCACGGTCAGCAACAGCAACGACGCGGACACCGGGACGGCCAGGAACGTCACGCTCAACGACCCGCTACCGGCGGGCGTGAGCTGGTCGATCAGCCCGGCTTACAGTGGCCCCGGCACCTGCTCGATCACGAGCAATACCCTGGGCTGCTCGTTCGGTGACCTGGCCAAGGGCGACTCAGTGAGCGTCCACATCACGGCCACAACCTCGGCAGCGGCCTGCTCCACCTACCCGAACACGGCGACCGCCTCTGCCGACAACAACCCCGATGTCGCCGACAGTGCCACGATCGTGTGCCAGAAGCCTGCAATCTCGGTCGCCAAGACCGCCGATGCCGCATCGGTCAACGCGGGTGAGCAGATCGGCTTCACGGTCACCATCAGCAACACCGGTGATGGCCAGGCCAAGGGCCTCAGCTTCAGCGACTCCCTGCCGGCTGGCACGGGCATCGACTGGAGCATCAGCCCGGCGTCGTCCGGCTGGTCGATCAGTGGCTCGGCTCCCAGCCAGAGCCTGGTCTACGCGCCGACCACCCTGGCCGCCAACAGCAGCACAAGCGTTCACGTCGTGAGCGGCACGACCAAGGACAGCTGCAAGGTCTACGACAACACGGCCCAGGTCAGCACCAGCAACGACGGGTCCGATGAGGCCTCGGCCGAGACCAAGGTCCAGTGCCCGGACGTCAAGGTGGTCAAGACCGCCGATGCCGCATCGGTCAACGCGGGTGAGCAGATCGGCTTCACGGTCACCATCAGCAACACCGGTGATGGCCAGGCCAAGGGCCTCAGCTTCAGCGACTCCCTGCCGGCTGGCACGGGCATCGACTGGAGCATCAGCCCGGCGTCGTCCGGCTGGTCGATCAGTGGCTCGGCTCCCAGCCAGAGCCTGGTCTACGCGCCGACCACCCTGGCCGCCAACAGCAGCACAAGCGTTCACGTCGTGAGCGGCACGACCAAGGACAGCTGCAAGGTCTACGACAACACGGCCCAGGTCAGCACCAGCAACGACGGGTCCGATGAGGCCTCGGCCGAGACCAAGGTCCAGTGCCCGGACGTCAAGGTGGTCAAGACCGCCGATGCCGCATCGGTCAACGCGGGTGAGCAGATCGGCTTCACGATGACGGTCACCAACCTCGGTCCGGGAGCCGCCACGGACGTCAGCCTCAGCGACACCCTGCCGTCGGCCTCCGGCCTCGACTGGTCGATCGACAACCAGCCGGCAGGCAACCCGTGCACCATCTCGGCCGGCGAGCTCTCCTGCCGCTTCGGCGACATGGCCGCCAACGCCAGCGTGTCGATCCACATCACGAGCCCGACCACGGGCGAGAGCTGCGGGATCGTCATGAATACGGCTGACGTGTCCGCGACCAACGAGCCGTCGTCCAACCTCGGAAACAACGAGGACTCTGACTCGACGAATGTGATCTGCCCGGACGTGACGGTGGTCAAGACCGCCGACAACGGGACGATCAGCGCGGGTGACACCGCGGCCTTCACCATCGTCGTGAGCAACATCGGCGAGGGGACGGCCTACAACGTCACCCTCGACGACCCGCTGCCGGCCGGTGTCTCCTGGAACCAGGACTCGGCCGCCTGCACCATCGACAGCGGTGACCTGTCCTGCAGCTGGGACACCCTGGCCCCCGGTGGCTCCGCCACCATCCATGTCTGGGGCCAGACCGATGCCGCTGACTGCGGCGTCCTGGACAACACCGCAACCGTCGCCGCCACCAACGAAGCGGAGGCGGACACCGAGAACAACTCGAGCTCGGCCGACATCACGGTCGAATGCCCGAGCCTGAGCGCAACCAAGACCGCCGATGCGAGCCCGGTCTCGGCCGGGAACCAGATCGGCTTCACGATCACCGTCAGCAACAGTGATGCCGCGGGCACCGGAACCGCCCATGACGTTGCGCTGAACGACCCGCTGCCGGCGGGCGCGAACCTCAGCTGGTCGATCGCCGACCAGCCGGCAGGTAACCCGTGCTCGATCTCCGGCTCGGCCGGATCCCAGACGCTGGAGTGCTCCTTCGGCGACCTGGCTTCGGGCGCCTCGGTCAGCGTCCATGTCGTGAGCGGCACCGCCACGGCGGACTGCTCGACGTTGCCGAACGTGGCCACGGTCACGGCCAGCAACAACCCGACTCTCAAGCCGGACGCCGACGTCACCGTCGAGTGCCCGGGCCTGAACATCGCCAAGACCGCGGCCAACAGCTCGATCAACGGCGGTGACATCGCGAGCTTCACCATCAAGGTCTGGAACGTCGGGAGCGGCACCGCGCTCGGCGCCCAGCTCGACGACCCACTGCCGGACGGCGGCGGCGGCCTGAGCTGGAGCATCGATCCCGCGTACACCGGCCCCGGCACCTGCACCATCACGGGTGAGGCTGGGTCCCAGACCCTGCACTGCGACTTCGGCGACCTGGCTGGTGGAACCAGCCTGGCTGAGCCGAGCGCCAGCATCACCGTCGTCGCGAACACGACGCGGGCCGACTGCGGCACGCTGCCCAACGAGGCAACCGCCTCCGCGAGCAACAGCGATGCCGTCACTGCGGATGCGTCGATCGACGTGACCTGCCCGGTCATCGAGATCGTCAAGTCAAACAACCAGCCGAACCCGGTCCTGCCGGGGACGGACGTGACCTACACGCTCAACGTCGCGGTCAGCGACGGTCCGGCGAACGACGTCACGGTGGTCGACACCCTGCCGTTCGGCCTGGATTCCCCGACGAGCATCAGCAACTCGGGCGTCTGGAGCAACGGCACCCGTACGATCACCTGGCACTTCGACAGCCTGGACAACGGGGATCCGGCGATCACGCTGAGCTACCACGCGGTGGTCAGCGCATCGGACACCCACGGCCAGGTCCTGACCAACAACGTCTCCGTGACGGGCACGAACACCCAGTGCCCGGACACCGAGACGCTCGACGCGAAGTGCCAGAGCCAGTCCGACGTCAGCATCCGCGTGCCGACCCTGGTCATCGACAAGGCGGCCAGCGTGGACGAGGTTCACTTCGTCTTCAACGCGGACGGCTCGGTCAAGTCGGTGACGCCGGACGGCGCCCAGGTCACCTGGACGCTGACCTACACCCTGGCCAACGGGCCGGTCACCAACGCGGTGATCAGCGACCCGCTGCCTGACTACCTGACCTTCGTGAGCGCCGCCAACGGCGGCACCTACGATGCAGGCACCAGGACCGTCACGTGGCAGTTCGCCACGCTGTCGGCCTCAGGGTCCGTCTCGTTCCTGACCACGGTGGACTCCGACGCCCCGGAGACGGGCCCCATCGTCAACGTGGCGAGCATCGTCTCCGACCAGACGGCGAAGGACACTGGCGAGGATGGCGTCCGCGTCACCTCGGAGCAGGTCCAGGCCGCGACACCGACGCCGTCGGTGCCGAACACGGCCGTGCTCGGGGGCCAGAACGGCCAGCCGATCCAGATCCCGATCGAGCTCCTGGTAGTCTTCTTCCTCGGCTCGCTCGGCGCGCTGACCCTGGCCAACGTGAAGGCGGTGCGACGCCGCCGCCGGTGAGATAGACCTGCCGGGGCCGCCCCGAGGCCGGTCCCCGGCGATGGCACCAGCCCCCCTGGCAGGGACGGGGTAGAGGTTCGCCTCTACCCCGTCTTCTGTTGGGAGGCAGACCGGGCTAGTGTGCCGGCTGGGTGGCGGCCGGCTCGGGTGGCGACGATGGGCGACGGCTGGGACCGGGGCTCCCGGCCTGCCCGGGCGGCGTGGGCCTTGGGGTGGCGGTCGCCGCGCCGGCCGGTCCGCTCCCGTGCCCATTGCCGTGGATCACCGCCGCGGCATGGCTGGATGCCGCGATTGCGTGCTCCAGCCCCGGCTTCGCCGCAGTGGGTGCGGTGGCGAGCAGCCCGGTGAGCACGTTGGCGTGCTGGGTGAGGTCTGCCGCCTGGCTCGGGCCGATGCCCACGCCCAGGTGCTCCAGCGCATCGGCGGCGGCCTGGACGTCGCCGGTGGCAGCGACCACGTCGTTCCAGCGGCCATCCCGGGCAAGGGACTCGACCTCCGAGATACGCTCGTCGAGCGCCTCGGCGACCAGGGTGGGGCGCACCCAGGCAGGGGCGATGTCGATCCGGATCTGCTCGATCTGGCGCTTGATGGGGTACAGGAGATCACCCGGCAGCGCGCTCGTCGAGGCCGCACCCACCGCGGTCACCGAGAGGGCGAGCGCCACCATCGCGTACAGGACGGCGCGTCCGACGGGCGTCATGTGCCGCCGTGGCGTCGGCGGCGCCAGCCCTTCGCGCACGGCGACGTACTGGTTCATGATCCGACCACGAAGGCGGCGCCGGTAGCTGCTGCTCGGTCGCAGCCGCCCGGTGGTGCGCGCCACCATCCGTGCCACCGGGTCGTCCGGCTGCACGCGCGCGCTCCGCCGAGCCAGCACCCGGTCAAGCAGGGCGAGTGGCGAATCGAGCAGGCTCACCGGTCGTCCTCCTGCCCGGCCGGCTCCGCGGCCATCAGGCGGCGAAGCGAGCCGATGGCCCGGAAGGTCAGGCCGCGAATGGTGCCGGCCCGCCGGCCCATGACCTGGGCCGCCTCCTCGGCCGAGAGGCCGGCGACGAACCGCAGGGTCAGGGCCTCGCGCTGGTCCGGAGTCAGGTGCCCGATGGCGTGCCGCAGCTCGCGGATCTGCTCACCGCGCAGGCTGATCGCCTCCACCTCGTGACCCCCTGCCTGCTCGTTGGCCGGCGTCAGCGGTTCGGTCGGGCGGTCGCGCCGGACGTGGTCGATCACCGCGTTGCGGGCGATCCGGAAGGCCCAGGCGGCGAACGGCCGTCCGTTGGGCCGATACCGCGGCAGGCTGGCGACGATCCGCTCGAAGACGAGCTGGGTGATGTCCTCGGCATCCTCCCGGCTGCGCACGCGCACCGCCACGTACCGATAGATCGGCCCGACGAGCTCGTCGTACAGGCGGCCGACGGCCGCGACGTCACCCGCGATCGCGGCGGCGGCCAGCTCGTCGATGCCCGTGCCGTCGCGCGATACCGCGCGCGCCGTCGGCCCGGCAGAACGCCGGTCGAGCCGGGCGGTCGGCTGGGTGAGGATCAGGTCCAGCGGTCGGTCGCGCATCGAGTGGGGCAGGCACCTTCGTGTGTGGGGGACGCCGGCAACCGTAGCACCGGCGGCGTCGATCCACCAGTAGGACTGGTGTCCGGCGGCACCGATTACCTTGGCTAGATGATCGCCAGCTCGCGACCGACCCGCTCGAAGGCATCCAGGCAGGCCTGGAGATCCTCCCGGCTGTGCTCCGCGGTCACGATGGTCCGCACCCGGCTCTTGTCCTCGGGCACGGTCGGGTAGCCGATCCCCTGGGCGAAGACGCCCTCCTCGAAGAGCCGGTCGCCCAGCTTCATGGCCAGCGCGCCCTTGCCGACGATGACCGGCGTGATGGGTGTCTCCGAGCGGCCGGTATCGAACCCGAGCCGCTCGAGCCCGGCCTTGAAGAAGCGCGTGTTCT
>CAYVLM010000076.1:0-8161 GCA_964452225.1 uncultured Steroidobacteraceae bacterium
GTGTCACAGGTCCCGTCGAACATCGGGAAGCTGACAGGCAGGCCGTCGTAGGTGCGGAGCGCATCCTCCACGCCCTTGGAGTTCACGTTCCCCGTGGACGTCACGTAGTACCAGCCCGGCCACTTCAGCGCCGGGTTGCTCGGATGGAGGATCGCCTGGATCAGCTCAGACGTGCCGCCGGCGGTCGGCGTCCAGTCCAGCCAGCCAACGTTGCCGGGGCCGTTCTTGCAGAGCGGGATGATGTAGAGCGGCTCCGGCCAGGTGTACTGGTTGTTGGTGGCGATCGGGTTGTTGGAGCCGTCGCAGGACACCACCGTGACCGGGACCGTGACCGGGAGCAGGATGCACCCGGCCGCCGCCGAGCAGGATCCGGCGGTCCAGCCGGTGATGGCCGTGGCAGTGGCCGTGGTCGTCATCTGGCCGATGCCGATGACCCGCATGAGGAAGGTGGGGAAGGTCTTGGACCCCTGCGCGCGGACGCCCATGGCGCCGCTCGGAATCAGGCCGTCCCCGACGATGGCCGCCCCGCTGCACGAGGAGAAGTTGCCGGTCTCGGCGCCGGTCGTATCGATCGGGTGTCCGGCAACGTTGGTGTAGCACGCGACCGGGTCCCCGATGCCGTTCGACTCCGCGGCGTCATTGACCGCCGTCAGCACGTCGGCATCGGTCGCCGAGGGAGACACGCCGGCCACGTTCCGGGCCAGCTGGATTGCGCCGGCTTCCGATGAGGCATCCGACGCGTTCTGCGTCAGGCGCTGCTGGCCCCATGCGAAGCCGCCGTCAACCACCAGGCCGACCATGGCCACGATGACGACGAGCACGCCCGCCACGATGACCAGGACCTGCCCGCGCTCGCTGCTGGGTCGACTGGTGAACATCTGTTTCCTCCAAGCTGCGGCATTGTGCCGCTCTCGCGCCGTCACGACGTGTGGCAGGTCTGGGGCGGCGTCACGAAGTTCGAGTCGCACGTCCGCTCAACGGGCTCACGCGTGGTGGCGCTCATGTCTATCGTGCCCACCAAGTTGCCGATGATCGGGGTCGCCGGGGTGTAGCTGTAGTGGACCGTCACCTCGATGACGCATCCAAGGAGGATCTCCGCGGCCGTGGTCGACTGCGGACACTCGGCCGTACCCGTGGAGCTGCCGCACGGCGCTCGGTGCGAGCTCGCGTTCGCCGGGGTGAATTGGCCCGAGTTCGCTATGCTCGGATCCCAGACGAAGACGTCCACGTCACTGGCCGTGACTCCCAGGGTGACGGCGTGCTGCGCTGCCTGGTCGCGGATGAAGGTGCAGTCCTGGTCCACGATGGCGACCCGAACCGCCTCGCGCGAGGCGTTGGAGATCGTGTTGTAGGCGTAGACCGCACGCCCCAGGTCGAACAGGCCGAAGAGGAGCAGGAGGAAGACCGGGAGAATCAGCGCGAACTCCACCAGGGCCTGGCCGCGTTCGCCGTGCCTTCGAATCAGCATTCTGCGCATGGTCAGTTCCCCGCCACCGTGACGGACGTGGAGCAGTCATAGAGCTGGCCGCCCACCTTGTTCTGCGAGGTCACGTTGTAGTTGCCGTTCGGTGGCCGCGTGATGGTGAAGGTGCCGGTGAAGCCGGCCGTGGTGTAGTCGGACTGGGCCGAGTTGACCTTCTCGGTCACCATCGACGGCATGGTGCACTGCGTCACCGCCGGCGAATGCGTCACGGTCACCGCCGAGTTTGTGGCGAGGCACTGCCCCGGTGTGGAGGCGGGGCTCGTGGTCTGGGCGGTGACGATGTCAGTGTCGGAGCCGCTGGCGGGTGTGAAGGTGTTGGCGTCGAACCCGGCGGTGAACCACATCCCGCGGGCATTGGCCACCGTCTGGCCGACGATGTTCGGCACCACCGCGCCCACGCAGCCGCCGTTGAGCGGCACGCCCCCGATCTCCTGGCCGCGCACCGCGAACTCCGAGTGTGCGCTGATGGTCAACGGGTTGCCGAGGATGTTGCCCACCAGCGGAGTCAGGAAGTGGAAGTCGCAGTGCAGCGTGACCACGGCGTGGTCACCGTTGTCGTATCCCGCAGGGAAGGTTGGGTCGGGAATGTCGGACGCGACCCAGGCGCTGGCGCTGCCCGGCGGATCGCAGTTGATCGCCTGCATGTCGTTGGCGACGGCCTGGCGGTACTGGTCCTGCCAGGCGGCAGCGTTCGGGTTGCCGCTGCCGTCCCATGCGCTCGGGTGCGTGGCGGCCGCGTTGGCGGCGATGCGAGCCGCGTTGTTCAGCGAAACCCAGCCGAAGAAGACCCGGCCGAAGTCCAGCGCCAGCATGAGGAAGAGGACGAGGATCGGCAGGATCAGCGCGAGCTCCACGAGGGCCTGGCCTCGTGAGACGCGGTGACGGTGACGCCAGGGCAGCTTTATCACGTCAACCTACCTGTGATGGGCTTCTGGCCGCCACTCTACGGACGGGACCTTGCGGCCCACCTTGCAGGGTGGTGGCGGCGCACCAGTACGACAACCGTACCTTGGTCCTAGGCGACCGGGCTCCCTTCCTCGACAGCCGCCTCCGCGGGCAGCCGGACGGTGATGGTGGTGCCCTTGCCGAGCTCGGTCTCGAGGTCAACCGTGCCGTCCATGGCGCTCACGATTCCGCGCACCGCGTAGAGGCCAACGCCGCTGCCGTCCGGCGCCATCCGCCGCGCCGCATCGGCCCGGTAGAACTGCTCGAAGGCGCTGGCCGCATCGTGGGCCCCCATGCCGGCGCCCTGGTCGATGACCTTGATCTCCACCACGTCGCCGGCCTCGGCACTCCCCGCTCCGGAGCCGATCTCGACCCTTACCGGAGCCCCCTCCGCGCTGTACTTCACCGCGTTGTCCAGCAGCGCCCAGAGGACCTGCTCGAAGCGGTCGGGATCAGCCACGGCCAGCAGCGGGCTCCCGGCGGCAACGACCTGGAACGGCCGGTCCGCCCGCAGCGCGGTCCACGTACGGTGGATCAGCGGCTCGGGACGGAAGACCTCCTGCCGGGGGCTGAGCGCGCCCGCTTCCAGGCGGGACGCCACGAGCAGTTGGCTCACCATGCGGCGCAGGCGCTCCGCCTGGTGGGCGATGGTCTCGAGGTCGGCGCGCGCGGCATCGACCATGGCTGGCTGCTGGCGGAGCTCGTCAGCGAGGGCGCCGATGCTCGTCAGCGGCGACTGGAGGTCATGGGTGACGCCGCGCAGGAAGTCGGTCTGGATGGCCGCCATCCGGTTCAGCTCGTCGGTCTGCGCCCGCAGGCGGGCGTAGAGGAGGGCGTGCTCAATGGCGGTGGCACTGCTCTGGCCAAGGAGGCTGAGCAGCTCCCGCTCCGCTCGGGACGGTCGCTCGCGACCCTCCCACGGGGCGAGCAGGCTGGCCCGCAGGTCCTGCCCGGCGGCGACCTCCACGACCACCATCGCGCCCCAGGGCCCCTCGCCGAAGCGCACGCTGGCGATGGCAGGATCGTCCGGCGCCATGGTTGAGGCCCAGCGGTGAGCGTCCTCCAGCGGACCGGGCGAACCGGGCTCCGACCCGTATCGGCCCGCCGGCAGGAGCGCCGGATCAGGGGTGCGCAGGACGACCAGTGCCCAGGTCGGATCGTCGGTCATCGAGGAGGCCCAGGCCACGGTGGAGCGCGCCACCGCCTGCGCGTCCTCCTCGATGGGCGCGACGCGGACGTGCCCGGCCAGGTCCGCGATCTGCCGGTTGCGCTCGTCGAGTGCGGTAGCCAGGCGCTGGTACGCCGCCGACTCGCGCCCCTCCTCGCCTGCGCGCGCCGCCGGCTCGCGGCCGCGCTCGGCCAGCGACACGATGGCGGCCACGTCCTCGCCGGCTCCCCGGCTGCCGAGGATGGAGATGATGGCGGCCCAGATCACGGCGAACAGCGCCACCACGAGGAGCGCGGTGCCCGGACCAATGCGGGTCAGCCAGTCCGGCGCCAGGGCCGAGAGCACGGCGAACCCGACGAGGGGCGGCATGGCCACCACCACCAGGAACAGGAAGAGCCGGATCGCGCCCCTGCCCGTGCCCACGGCTCAGGACCCTGGCTTTGCAGCAGCGCCGACGGCGGGCGCCGCGGTCGAGACCAGCCGGTAGCCAACGCCGCGCTCGGTCAGCAGGTAGCGCGGGCTGTCCGGGTCGAGCTCGACCTTGCGCCGCAGGCGGCGCATGGTGACCCACACGTACGAGGGGTCGGCGCCATCGGCCTCTGACCAGACGCGCTCCAGGAGCGTCTCGGTGGGGACCGTGCGGTCGATGGAGCCGATGAGGATCTGCAGGACGCGGACCTCCGTGGGCGTCAGGGACTGGGTCGCAGCGGCGGTCCGCACCTGGCGCTGGACGAGGTCGATCTCGAGCTCGCCTTCGTCGAAGACGGCCAGCCCCCGGGCGACCGGCAGGCGCCGCAGCACCCGTTGGACGCGGGCCACCAGCTCGTCGGGGTTGAACGGCTTGGTGACGTAGTCCTCCGCGTACTCCTCCAGCGCCCGGACCTTCGCCTCGCCGGCATCGACTGCGGAGAGGACGATGATGGGCAGGTCCGCGATGCGCTTCACGCGCCGGCAGAGCTCGAAGCCGTCCATGCCGGGCATCATCAGGTCCACGACGAGGAGCGCCGGCCAGGATCGCTCCAGCGCCTTCAGCGCAGCGGGACCCGACGGCGCGGTCCGGACGTCGAAGCCCTCGCGCGCCATGCGACGCGCGAGGACGGAGAGGAGCGTGGGGTCGTCGTCGACCAGCAGGACCGCCGGCCGCAGCGCCGGCAGCATGTCAGATGCCGACGCCCCTGATCACGGTGACGATGGCCGGGCCCAGGATGACGATGAAGATGGTGGGGAAGATGCATCCCACCATGGGGAAGAGCATCTTGACCGGCGCCTTGGCGGCAGCTTCCTCGGCCCGCTGCCGGCGCTCGATGCGCAGCTGCTGGGACTGGATCTGCAGCACCTTGGCAATCGGCACGCCGAGCTGCTCGGCCTGGACGATGGCACCGATGAAGTTGTTGATCGGCTGGGAGTCCGCGCGCTTGGCGACGTCGCGGAGCGCCTCGCGCCGGGTGCGGCCCATGCGGATCTCGGCCAGCGCCTGGCGGAACTCGTCGACCAGCGCTCCGTTCATCTTCTCCACGACCTTGGCGAGCGCCGCGTCGAAGCCGAGACCGGCCTCCACCGAGATGGTCAGCAGGTCCAGCGCGTCCGGCAGCTGGAGCACCATGTCCATGGACCGCTTCCGAATGCGGCTGCCGAGCCAGAACTCCGGACCCATGTAACCGATGGCGCCACCGACCAGGACGAACAGGAAGCCCGCCGTGACACCGCCAAGCGCCAGCCCGAGCACGAAGCCGAGGATGGCGAACGCGATCAGGGCCAGGAGCTTGACACCCATCCAGTCCGCGCCGCGCAGCCCTCCGGGGTAGCCGGCCTGCTCGAGCTTGGCATCCGTCCGGGCGATGATCCCGCCCTGGTCGCCGCGGCGGCCGAGCGCGGCGAGCCGCTTGACGATGGGCCGGACGGCCCGCTCGAAGAACGGCTGCTGGAGCTCGAACTCCTCGAGGGTCTTGGGCTGCACCACGAGCTGCTCGAGGCGAGCCTGGACCGCGTCCTTGCGGGGCCGGGCGGCGACGCCGACGGTGATCAGCAGGACGGCCGCAGCCGCGAGACCGGCGATGACGATCTGGGTCGTTTCCATGGCGCTACACCTTGATGTCGACGATGCGCCGGATCAGGACATAGCCGAGGCCCATGCTGATCAGGCCGATGATGAAGAAGATGATCCCCATTGGCAGGCCGAACATCTCCGGCGGGCGCTGGACCATGGGGAGGATGTAGGTGGGGCTGATCAGGAACAGGATGGCCGCCAGGCCCACGGGCAGCAGGGTGATGACGTAGCCCGAGTAGCGCTGCATGGCGGTCAGGGTCTGGATCTCGCCCTGGATCCGGACCCGCTCGCGGATGGTGAAGGCAATGGAGTCCAGGACGGTGGCCAGGTTGCCACCCACCTGGCTCTGGATGTTGATGGCGGTCACCAGCAGCTCCAGGTCCTCGCTCGCCACGCGGCGGGAGAGGTTGTTGAGCGCCGGCTGGAGCGCGACGCCGAGCGCCATCTCGCGGACCACCCGGCCGAACTCCTCCGAGATGGGTGGCCGCGCCTCGCGGGTGACGAGCTCAATCCCCTGCAGGAACGAGGAGCCGGCGCGCAGCGAGTTGGCCAGGAGGGTGATGGTGTCCGGCAGCTGCTCGCCAAAGGCCCTGAGCCGGCGCCGCTGGCGAAAGCGGAGGTAGAACCACGGGAAGTAGGTGCCCACGGCGAAGATGGCAACCATGGCGATGATGTTCTGGAAGCCGCTGAAGATGTAGCCGAGCAGGTACCCCACGGCGACGAAGACGAACGGGGACGCGATCCAGAAGGCCAGGAACTCGGCGGGCCGCAGCTTCAGGTCCGCTCGCGCGATCTCCGTGCTCAGGCGCGCCGCCATGTCCCGCCGCTCGATGACGCGGGACAGCCCGGCCACGATGGCGGACTCGCGCTCCTCTTCCCCGTCCTTTGACTCGGCCTTTGGCTCGCGCCCCGACGCGTACCGCTCCAGGCGTGAGGCCACGCCGCCGCGGCCGCCGCTCATGGCGATGCCGACCGCGATGAGCAGCACGGCGCCGGCAGCCAGGCCCGCGATGATGAAGGGCAGCATGTCCATTCGCGTCAGAACCCCTAGAACGGCGACCCGAAGACGTTCGGCGGCAGGTGGATGCCGGCCACTTCGAACTTCTCGACGAACTTGGGGCGGATCCCGGTGGGCCGCAGCCTGCCCTGGATCTTGCCCTCCTCGAGGCCCGTCTGCTCGAACACGAAGATGTCCTGCATGACGATGACGTCGCCCTCCATGCCCTGCACCTCGGTGATGTTCACGATCTTGCGCGAGCCATCCTTGAGGCGGTTCTGGTGGACGATGAGGTCGACGGCGGAGGCGATCTGCTCGCGAATGGCGCGCAGCGGCAGGTCCATGCCGGCCATCAGCACCATGGTCTCCAGGCGGGCGAGCATGTCGCGCGGGGAGTTGGCGTGGCCGGTTGACATGGAGCCGTCGTGGCCGGTGTTCATGGCCTGCAGCATGTCGAGCGCCTCTGCACCTCGGCACTCTCCGACCACGATCCGGTCGGGCCGCATGCGGAGGGCGTTCCGCACGAGCTCGCGGATGGGGATGGCGCCCTTGCCCTCGATGTTCGAGGGGCGGGACTCCAGGGTCACCACGTGCTCCTGGCGGAGCTGCAGCTCGGCGGCGTCCTCGATGGTGATGATGCGCTCGTCGTCCGGGATGAACGAGGAGAGGATGTTGAGCATGGTCGTCTTGCCGGAGCCGGTGCCGCCGGAGACGAAGATGTTGAGGCGGGCCTTCACGCAGGCCTCCAGGAACTCGAACATCTCCGGGGTGGCCGTACCGAAGCGGATCAGGTCCTCGACCGTGAACGGCGTGGCGGCGAACTTCCGGATGGTGATCACCGGGCCCACCAGCGAGAGCGGCGGGATGATGGCGTTCACGCGGGAGCCATCGGCCAGGCGGGCGTCCACCATGGGGCTCGATTCGTCGACGCGGCGGCCGATGGGGGCGATGATCCGCTGGATGATCTTCATCACGTGCTCGTCGTTCTGGAACGTCACGTTGGTGAGCTCCAGCATGCCCTCGCGCTCGATGTAGACCTGCTGCGGGCCGTTGACCATCACCTCGGTGATGGTCTCGTCACGGAGGAGCGGCTCCAGGGGCCCCAGGCCCAGGATCTCGTCCGTGATCTGCTCGAGCATCCGCACCCGCTCGGCACGGGTCAGGGCCAGGCCCTCCTCGTCGGCGATCTTGCCGAAGAGGTCCTCGATCTGGCGGCGGACCTCGACCTGGTTGGTCAGGTCGAGCTTGGGATCGAGCTCGTTGATGAGCCGGTTCTGGACCCGGTACTTGGCCTCGCGGAAGGACTCGCGCGCGGGGAGCGCACCGAGGAACGTGCGGCCGGGGGCCGGCGCGGCCGGTGCTCCCGCGGACGGCGGGGTCGGCTTGCCAGGTCCCGACGGCGCGGGCGTCTGGCCCGGCGCGGGCTCGGTCGTGGCCGGGACCTGTGGTGCTCCCTCGGCGGCGGGACGCGCCCGCTCGGTCCTCTTCAGCAGAGACATGTCCTAGTCCTTCCCGTCAGTG